>JAGCIZ010000107.1 GCA_017648235.1 Paludibacteraceae bacterium | reverse complement strand
GCAAGAACAGCCACAATCTCCTCAGTGGTGAGTTGCTGAATAAGTGTGTCATAAAGCACAATTCGCTTTTTTGCACCAAAACCTGTAAAGTAAGCATTTGCTTTTGAACTGCGCTTTGACCCATTGATAACGTAAATATTCTTGAGCTTAAAGTTTGTTTTTTCGGCAAAAGTCTGAATGGCATCTCTCAACTCGCCTTCCTCAAGTGGCGTTTGCTTGTTGAAAAGAGGAACAATAAGATTGGAATAAAACAGACTCATAAACAAACTAAATGTCGACATCAGTCCCCAAGCCAATATCCAAAACCAGTCGAGAATTTCTTGGTAAATAATGAAAACTGCTGAAAGAACAATTCCATTAATCAACATTCCAAGAAAAAGACTTTTCAGCAAGTCGAGTACAAAAGTTTTTTTGGTTGTACGATTGAAACCAAAACGTTCTTCGATGTTGAATATAGCATAGTAATCAAAAGGAATATCAATGACAAAATCAATGATTTTGATGATAGCAAAGAAAAGCAATGTAATAAGCAAAGCATTGGACGTGATGTTACGTGCGACGGAGTCAACCCCTGCATATCCACCAAATGCGAACATACAGAAAACAAACAAAAAACTAAACGTTGAGCTAATCAGCCCAAACTTGGCATTTGTGCGCAAGTACGATTGTTGTTTTTTGTATCGTTCTTCATCGTAAAGGTCTTTCAATTCTTCGGGGATAGGTTGCGAACTATGTTTGATGTTCAAAAAAGAAAGCGTTCTATTGAAAGCAAACTCTAGAATCAAAATTGCCAAAATAGAGAAGTAGATTAAATTTTCCATTGAAAAAAGAATATAACGTTTGCAAAGATAAGGATAATAAGATTTCTCTTTTAAACTTATTTGTTCTTTTTACAGTAAAATTCGCCTATTAAGATAAACATTGAGTAAAATAAATTAACTTTGTCTCTCATTTTAATTTGTTGAAAATCTTAGACTTTTCTTGATATGAAAAATTTGATAAGAAAAATATTTTTGTTCTCAATTTTTACTTTTTCTGCTCATTATATGAGGGCGTCTGATACGGCTGTGGATGGAATTTATTACAATTTCAACCAGGCAAACCTAACAGCCAAAGTAACCTATAAAGGAGCAGAAGACGATTGGATGTCCGATTATACGGGAGAGGAACAGTACGTAGGAATTCTGTATGTACCCGAAACGGTGACATATGAAGGAGATACATATACAGTTATAGGATTTGACGACAATGCTTTGATTGGGAGTAAGTTGTTGGATATGTTAGTTATTCCAGCCACAGTAACGGAGTTTGGTACGGGTGTTTTTACAGCTTGCAATTCATTACAAGCAATTTATATTGCTGATGATAATCCTGTTTTTTTTATGTACGATGGAGTAATGTACCGCCGTGATCCATTGGAATTATTTTTTGTTCCAAGAGCTGTTAGTGGTTCTATTGAACTTTACAATGGAATAATCACAATTCCAAGTTCTGCTTTCCAATATAGGAACATTACGGAGATAATTATTCCAGAAAGCGTAAAAACCATTAAAGACGGGGCTTTTAATAATTGTCAGTATTTGAGAAATCTCACTATTGGAGAGAATGTTACTACAATTGAACGAGATGCATTCAGTCAATGTTTTTATCTTCAATCAGTAGAAATTCCAGCATCAGTAGAAAGTATAGGACCTTCTGCCTTTTCTGGTTGCGAATCAATCTCGAGTCTAACTCTCAACAATGCTTTAAAGACTATCTCTTCTTATGCTTTTTCTTATTGCTATTCGTTGTCAGAAATAACTCTTCCCAAGACCTTACTTTCAATTGAAGAAAAAGCCTTTTATTATTGTTATTCGCTAGGAACAGTCATAAATGGAAGTTCATTAGATGTTCAAGCAGGGGCAACAACTCACGGCTATGTTGCCTATTATGCTACAAATATTATTGATAAAACTCTTAATTTAGAGCAGGTTAAAGAGAAAAAAGTTATAGATGCATTTGGTTCAAATGGGCGTATAGTAGTGTTAAACGCAGAAATGCAGAAAATAGAAATCTACAATATTTTAGGGGAGTGTATTTATTCAGAAGTTGGTTCTTCTTCGAGAATCGAAATTCCTTTAGCTAGAAAAGGAATTTATGTTTTGAAAATTGGGTCATTTAGCAAGAAACTCCTTTTTTAGTTATTAAAAGAGAATTGCAGAAAAACAAAAAGAGAGGAACGTGTTCCTCTCTTTTTGTTGTGATTCAGCTGGGGCTCGAACCCAGGACCCCATCCTTAAAAGGGATGTGCTCTACCTGCTGAGCTACTGAATCCCGCTACAAAAGCGAGTGCAAAGGTAATATATTTTTTGGAAAAACAAACGTAAAAACAAATTATTTATAAAAAGAGTTTCTGCTTTTTTATTTTTCTTGAACTTTAATAGGTATTCGAAAGAATTGTTTTCACCCCATTTTTTAGTATTTTATCCCTAAAAAGAGATTTCTATCCTTTTTTAATGGCATAAAAAACATTTTTTTTAGTCGCTCAAAATGTGTCATTATTTTTGCCGCAAATTTTTAAAAAGCGTTATTATTTATGAAAAAACATTTTCTCTCCTATTTGGAGACAACAATTAAAAATAGCTGGGATGCTCCAGCTATGACGGACATCGATTCCAATATGACGTACTCTTATGGCGATTTGGCAGAAAGAATAGCTCGCTTGCAAGTATTGTTTAGTGAGATGGGATTGAAAAAAGGTGATAAAATTGCAATTTGTGGAAGAAATAGTTCCGATTGGGCAACTACTTTTTTAGCAGTAGCAGCTTACGAAGCTGTGGTGGTGTCAATAATGCCAGATTTCCCAGCGGAAAGTGTTCATTCTTTGGTTGAACACTCAGAAGCAAAGGTTTTGTTTGCAGGCCCTGTAGTTTGGAAGGCTGTTGACATAAAAAAAATGCCTTCGTTAGATGCTGTAATTTCTTTAGAAGGTTTCGAATTGATGTTCTCTAAACAAGAAAAAATAGCAAATGCATACAACAACTGGAATAAAAACTTTGAAGCGAAATATCCAAAAGGTTTCTTAGTAGAAGACATAAAATATCCTACTGATAATTTCGATGACTTGGTGTTGATAAATTATACATCTGGAACAACTAGCTCGCCAAAGGGTGTGATGCTTACTCATAAAAATATAAGTTCAAATGTTCAATTTGGGCAAGAAAATATCCCTAATCAGCCACACTGGAATGTTGTTTCTATGCTACCTTTGGCTCACATGTTTGGTTTGGTGTTTGAGTGTTTGTATCAGTTGGCAGGTGGATGTCATGTATTTTTCTTGTCAAAAACTCCATCACCTCAAGTGCTCATGAAAGCATTTGCAGACGTAAAACCTTATATGGTTTTGACAGTGCCTTTGGTAATTGAAAAAATCTTCAGAAAAAGTGTTTTTCCAACAATCCATAAACCTTTGATGCGAGTATTATGGTATATGCCAGGTATTGGAAGAATAATCAAAAACAAAGTAAAAGAAAAAGTTCTTAACGCTTTTGGAGGAAAATTGCAATACCTTATCATTGGTGGTGCTGCTTTGAATAAGGAAGTAGAACTTTGTTTGAAAGCTATTCATTTTCCATATTGCGTAGGTTATGGAATGACAGAATGTGCTCCACTTCTTGCTTACCAAGAATGGAGAGGATTTAAGCCTCGTTCTTGTGGAAAAATTGTAGATAGAATGGAAGTAAAAATTGATTCTAAAAATCCATCTCGTGTACCAGGAGAAATTCTTGTTCGTGGAGAGAATACGATGTTGGGTTACTACAAAAACCAAGAAGCAACCGACGAAGTTTTGATTGAAGGTGGTTGGTTAAAAACGGGCGATATGGGTATAATCGACAGAAAAGGAAATATCTTTATAAAAGGTCGTTGCAAAAACATGATTCTTGGTGCTTCTGGACAAAATATTTATCCAGAGGAAATTGAAGACAAGCTAAATAGTTTGCCTGGAGTAGTAGAATCAATCATTGTTGAGAGAGATGGCAAGTTAGTTGGACTTGTTTATCCTGATCCAGAACTTAAAAATGCAGCATCGGTAATGGAACAAAACATAATACAACTCAATAAAGTCATTCCTACGTTCTGCAAAATATCAAAGATTGAATTGGTAGAAAAAGAGTTTGAAAAAACTCCAAAAAGAAGCATAAAACGATTCATGTATAAATAATACAACACGAATATAGTTTGTTTAAAGGTAGCAAAGGGGTTAAGATTTCCTTTGCTACTTTTTGTTTATTTTGCTCTGCCTCTTGACTTTGCCTTTCAAATGTAGTATATTTGCAAAACGTAGTTTTTCTTTTTTTTACACTGAAATATAGATGTCAAGTTTGTTGTCAAAGGGTCGCACAAAACAATTCTTTAATATGCGTTTTACCGCAACCATTACAATTGTTTTAGTGCTTTTTGTTGTAGGTTTAATAGCATGTTTATTTTTGGTGGCGAAGAAATTTTCGCAACAAACCAAAGAGAATTTTACCATTTCCGTTGTTATCAAAGAAAATTCTGATTCTACAGAAGTTGCTCGTTTAGGAGATTATTTATCAAAAGTAGATTTTGTTTCAAAAACAGTTTATGTCAGCAAAGAACAAGCTTTGGAGGAACATATTATAGCTTTGGGTGAAAATCCTGCGGAATTTTTAGGATTTAATCCTCTTTTAGCTTCATACGAAGTTAATCTAAAATCGACATTTGTAAACGCCGAATGTTTGAAGGATATAGAACAACGTATCATTTCTTTTTCTCCAGTTCAAGAAGTTGTATATCAGAAAGATATGATAGACCTTCTAAACAGAAATCTACAAAAACTTGGTGTAGTATTGCTGGGGATTTGCGCCATAATGCTTTTTATCTCATTAGTTCTGACCAACAATACTATTAGATTACTACTTTATTCTAAACGCTTTGTCATCAATACCATGAGACTTGTCGGTGCGAAGGCAAGTTTTATTCGTCGTCCGTTTGTTTGGCAATCCATTAAAATGGGCATTTGGGCTATACTCTTAGCACTTATTTGTTTAGGTGGGGTTCTTTATTATCTACAAAAAGAACTTGGATTGGTGATGAATCTTCTTACTCTAGATTTTGTGATTCCAATTGTTGCTATAGTTACGTTATTTGGAATCTTGATTACTTGGATTTCGGCAGTATTTGCTGTAAATAAATACATCCGTTTAGGCACTAATAAATTGTATTATATTTAATTATGAAAGAAAATAAATCATTGTCGAAAATAAATTTTATCATCATTTGC
The DNA here is from genome assembly GCA_017648235.1 of Paludibacteraceae bacterium. Classification (GTDB taxonomy): domain Bacteria; phylum Bacteroidota; class Bacteroidia; order Bacteroidales; family Paludibacteraceae; genus RGIG9608. The sequence continues at coordinate 13,946 of JAGCIZ010000107.1, read as the reverse complement.
ATTTCCTTGGCATGCATAATCGTTGGATTTGCTCTTACTTATGGAGAACCAACGGAACTGGAATTTAATCCAGATGTGTTCTCGTTCAGAAGAATTACAGTTGGCCCGATGCTTGCTTTGGCAGGTTTTGTTTCAATGATTTTTGGGATCATGTATAAAAAGAAAGAAAAATGAGTTGGATTGAAGCGCTAATTTTGGGTCTAGTTCAGGGTTTAACAGAATTTCTTCCGGTAAGTAGCAGTGGTCATTTGGAGATTGGTCATGCTCTTCTTGGTGTTTCTGGTGGAGAAAATTTGACATTCGCCATTGTTGTTCATGCAGCAACAGTTTTGAGTACTATGGTGATTCTTTGGAAAGAAATTGGTCAACTTCTAAAAGGAACTTTTTCATCTACAAAGTGGAACGATGAAAAAACATACGTAGCTAAGTTGGTGGTTTCTATGATTCCTGTTTTTATTGTTGGAGTTTTTTTCAAAGATGCAGTAGAGTCTTTCTTTGGGAATGGATTGCTCCTCGTTGGTTGCTGTTTGCTTGCTACAGCCATCTTGTTAGCATTTGCTTATTTTGCAAAACCACGCAAGAAGGAAAATATATCTTTTTTTGATGCTTTTGTTATTGGTATTGCTCAGGCCTTTGCTGTTTTACCTGGACTGTCTCGCTCTGGTTCAACTATTGCAACAGGGCTTATTTTGGGGAATAAAAAGGAAACGATAGCACAATTTTCTTTTTTGATGGTTTTGGTGCCAATTTTGGGAGAAGCTTTTCTAGAATTATTTGATATTTTGCAAGAAGGCGTACTTGGACAGGATTTGCCTCTAACATCAATGCTTGTTGGGTTCTTTGCAGCATTCCTTTCAGGATGTTTTGCGTGCAAGTTTATGATTAATCTTGTAAAAAAAGGTAAACTAATCTATTTTGCAATATATTGCTTATTGGTTGGTTCTATAGTAGTTATAAATTATTTTTGCTTATAAGCAATGGATTTTGTAGAAGGAGAAGTTCTTTATTTTAACAAGCCATATACGTGGACGTCTTTTAAGTTGGTGGGGCGTATTCGTTGGACATTGTCACGGGCATTAAAGAAGAAAAAACTAAAAGTCGGGCATGCAGGAACTTTAGATCCTTTGGCTACTGGAGTGATGATTGTTTGTACTGGTAAAGCAACTAAACAAATAGAGTCTTTTCAATATCAAACTAAGGAATACAATGCTACACTTCGTTTGGGAGCAACAACGCCTTCGTTTGATTTAGAACACGAAATAGATGCGTATTTTCCATACGAACATATTACTAGGGAAATGATAGAAAAAGTTTTGCCTAACTTTTTGGGTGAAATAATGCAGATTCCTCCAACATTTTCGGCAGTAAAGATAAATGGGAAACGCGCTTATAAATATGCTCGTCAGGGCGAAGATGTGGAAATAGCTCCAAAGAAATTGGTAATAGATGAAATTGAAATTATAAAATTCGAGCCACCTTTTTTGGACTTACGTATTGTATGCAGTAAAGGAACATATATTAGAGCTCTTGCTCGCGATATAGGAATAGCTCTTGAAAGCGGCGCTCATCTTACAAAATTAGAACGTACCCGCATTGGAGATGTTACACTTGATCAATGTATGAGTATTGATGAGTTTGAAGAACAACTTGATAAAACAATAAAAAATAATAATATAGAGTATGAAACTATCTAACTTTAAATTTAAATTGCCAGAGGAGCTTATTGCTACTCATCCGGTAGAGGAAAGAGACGAATCTCGGTTGATGATTTTGCACCGAAAAACAGGGGAAATTGAACACATGCAGTTCAAAGATATCTTGAATGTTTTTGATGACAAAGATTTGTTCATCTTCAATGATACTAAAGTTTTTCCTGCTCGATTATATGGAAATAAAGAAAAAACGGGTGCTCTAATCGAGGTTTTTCTATTGAGAGAACTAAATGAAGCAACTCGACTATGGGACGTATTGGTAGATCCTGCTCGTAAAATTAGAATAGGAAATAAACTATATTTTGGAGAGAATGATGAGTTGGTAGCAGAAGTTATTGACAATACAACTTCTCGCGGAAGAACATTGCGTTTCTTATTTGACGGCGATCATGACGAATTCAAGCGTATATTGTTTTCATTGGGCAATACGCCTTTGCCTACGTTTGTACGTAAAGAAGTAGAACCAGAAGACGAAGAACGTTATCAAACTATTTTTGCTCAAAAAGAGGGAGCCGTAGTTGCTCCAATGGCGGGTGCTCATTTTAGTCGCGAACTTTTGAAACGTCTTGAAATCAAAGGTTGCGAATTTGGATATATCACACTCCATAGTGGGTTGAGTAATTTTGCCGAAATTGACGTTGAAGATTTATTAAAATATAAACTTGGTGCAGAAGAAATGTTTGTAGAAGATGAAGTTTCTCGTCTTGTTGCTGCTGCTAAAGAACAAAATAAAAATGTTTGTGCTGTAGGTATCACAACGATGAAAGCTCTTGAAACTGCTGTTACTGCAAATGGACGTATTGCTCCTTACGAAGGTTGGACAAATAAATTTATCTTTCCCCCTTATGATTTTACTGTGGCAAATAGATTTATTACCAACTTCCATTTTCCATATTCAACAATGTTGATTACTACTTGCGCCTTTGGTGGTTTCGAAAATACTATGAAAGCATATCAAACTGCCATAAAAGAAGGTTATCGTTTTGGTCCTTACGGGGATGCAATGTTAATTATGGATTAAAACTTGCAAATCAGTTTGAGAATAAAATAATTAAATCATAACTTTGGAGTTCAAAAAACAATTTAAAAACCATTATAAAAATGAGACCAAATTTAAGTTCAAAAATCACTTTGCGTCAAATACCACGTAGATATTATCAGCCAAACGATGTTCTTGAAATGTCGAGTTTGACTCGTTTTGAAAAAATCCCAACAGAGATCTTTGATGATGCAGATGCTGCTGCCAAAAAACTTGCAACTGAAATAGCTACTCTAATTAAAGAAAAGCAAGCTAGGGGTGAAAAATTTGTTTTAGGTTTAACCAGTGGACGTTCTTGTAGCGAGTTATATGCAGAATTAATTCAAAAACATAAGCAAGGTTTAAGTTTCAAAAATGTGGTAGTGTTCAATGCTTATGAATATTACCCATTGGCAAATGCAAGTCAAAGTTGTTTGTCGCAGTTGAAGAATATGTTTCTCGACCAAGTTGACATTTTGCCTGAAAATATTTATTCTCCTAATGGACAATTGAACAAGGAAGATGTAGTTCAATTTTGTAAGGATTATGAAAACAAAATAGAAACTGTAGGTGGAATTGATTATTTGGTAATGGGAATTAGCGATTCAGGAAATCTCGGATTTAACGAATCTGGTTCGCAAATGAATTCACAAACACGCCTTATAATGCTCGATGCAAATTCTCGTAACGAAAGCACTTATATCTTTGGTTCATTAGAGAGTGTTCCTCAAACAGCATTGACAATAGGAATAAAAACTATATTGGGCGCAGACAAGGTTGTGATCACAGCATGGGGAGAAAATAAAGCAGATATTGTGAAGAAAGTGGTAGAAGAGAAATTCTCTGATACGTTCTCTGCTTCATATCTTCAAACTCACTCTAATGTTAAGTTTGTGTTGGACACTCATTCTGCAAGTGAGTTAACTCGCATAAGCCGTCCTTGGTTGGTAACTTCTTGTGAGTGGGATGACAAACTTATTCGTCGTGCTATTGTTTGGCTATGTATGAAGTTGAACAAACCAATTTTGAAACTTACAAATAAAGATTACAACGAAAATGGTTTGAGCGAATTGTTGGCATTACATAGTTCGGCTTACAATGTTAATATAAAAATCTTTAACGATTTGCAACATACTATTACAGGTTGGCCAGGAGGAAAACCTAATGCTGACGATACTTATCGTCCAGAACGCGCAAACCCATATCCTAAAAAAGTGTTGGTCTTCAGCCCTCACCCTGATGATGATGTGATATCGATGGGGGGAACTTTATGTCGTTTGGTGGAACAAAAACACGATGTACATATTGCTTACGAAACATCTGGAAACATTGCTGTTAACGATGAAGAAGTTATGCGTTTCTTGATGTTCTTGAATGGTTTCAAAGAAATGTTTGATGAGAACAATACAACTCTTTCGGAAAAATATAAAGAACTTATATCTTTTATTAAAAACAAGAAAGAAGGAGAAATGGATAGTGCTGATGTAAGAGCATTGAAAGGACTTATTCGTCGTGGAGAAGCAAGATTGGCGGACCTCTTTATGGGCGTAAACCCTGATAATATTCATTTCTTGAATTTGCCTTTCTATGAAACTGGAGCTATCAAGAAAAACGATTTAGGTCAAGCAGATGTTGATATTGTTAAAGAACTTTTACAAAAAATTCAACCACAACAAATTTATGTGGCTGGTGATTTGGCTGACCCTCACGGAACACATAAAGTTTGTTTGGATGCTGTTTTGGCAGCTATTGATGATCTAAAAGGAGAAAAGTGGTTGGATGACTGCAATGTTTGGATGTATCGTGGTGCTTGGATGGAGTGGGAAATTGACCATATTGAAATGGCGGTTCCAATTAGCCCAGAAGAGCTTAGAAACAAACGTAACGCTATTCTTCGTCATCAGTCTCAGATGGAAAGTGCTCCATTCTTAGGAAATGACGAACGTCTCTTCTGGCAAAGAAGTGAAGAACGTAACAAGGCTACCGCTGAACTATATAGTAAACTTGGTTTGGCTTCTTATGAAGCAATCGAGGCATTTGTGAAATATATTCCTGTGGAATAAGAAAAAAGACTTCTATAAACAAAAGAGAGTTTGCTAATTTAGCAAACTCTCTTTTTATTCATCAAATCAATAAAAACTTATTAGTTTTGTTCTACTGGTTGAATAGAAACAAATGATTTGTTTTCTTTCTTTTTCTTGAAAACTACAATTCCGTCAGTCAAGGCAAAAAGAGTATGATCTTTTCCCATACCAATGTTTTCGCCTGGGTGGTGTTGTGTTCCACGTTGACGTACTATAATATTACCAGCTTTGGCAAATTCACCACCAAAAACTTTAACTCCAAGTCGCTTACTTTCTGATTCACGACCATTCTTCGAACTTCCGACTCCTTTCTTATGTGCCATCTTCTTTTCTTTTTAATAATTAAGCAACAATCTTGTTAATTTTCAATTGTGTAAAATTTTGACGATGTCCGTTCAGTTTACGATAACCTTTGCGGCGTTTTTTGTGGAAAACCAAAACTTTTTCTCCTCTTACGTGAGCCAAAACTTCAGCTTCAACTTTTGCACCTTCAACTGTAGGAACTCCTACTGTTACATTACCATCATTGTCAATTAACAACACTTTTTCCAACTCGATTTTCGAGCCAATCTCAGCATTTTGCATTCGGTGAACAAATACTTTTTTTCCTTCTTCCACCTTAAACTGCTGACCTAAAACTTCAACAATTGCGTACATTTTTTATTTGTTTTAAGTTACATTCGGGAGGTGAGATGTTCTACTACCAAACAGAGCTTCTTTCCAAAAACCTCTTTACGAAATGGAGTGCAAAGATAGTGCATTTTTATTGATAAAAAAATCAAAAAATATTTTTTATATATAAATTCACTCTTTTTTCAAAGAAACATAAAATTTATTCCCTAAAATTCGGATTTTTGCACAAATGGAAATAACATATGAGAGCAACCATAAGTGTAATACCAATGAGAAGTGAACCTTCTGAACGAAGTGAAATGTGTTCAGAAATTCTTTTCGGCGAAGAAATAGAAATAATAGAGCAGCTCGACAAATGGAGTAAAATTCGTTCTAAAAGGGACAACTACGAAGGTTTTATAAGCAATAATATGCTACCAAGACAAAAAATTAATTTTCAAGAGTCTTGTATTATTTCCACTCCAATTGCCTACGCTACAGTTCAAGGAGAAACTCCAATAATACTTCCTGCCGGAAGTGTTGTTCCTGAAGAGGGTATAACTTTCAACAATAAACTTTACAAAATAAAAGATGAAGATTATCAAAAACGGAATTTTTGTGAAATAGAAAAGGTAGCTCTACAATTTCTCAATGCTCCGTATCTTTGGGGTGGAAAAACTATTTTTGGGATAGATTGCTCTGGTTTTGTTCAAACCGTTTTCTTCATTTGTGGGAGGCAGCTCCCTCGTGATGCCTCACAACAAGTTGCATTAGGAACTACTGTTGATTTTCTTACAGAAGCAAAAACTGGCGATCTAGCATTTTTTGAAAACGAAAACGGAAAAATAGTACATGTTGGGATTTTGCTCAATAATCATCAAATTATTCACGCTTCAGGTCAAGTAAAAATCAGCCAAATTGATAATTACGGAATCTTATCCGATTCGCAAAATGGATATTCTCATAAACTGAGAATAATAAAAAGAATGGACTGAAAACAAAAAAAGAGTTCTACAATCGTAGAACTCTTTTTCATATTATGAAAAGTTTTCTTATTCCCAGTTTCCTGCGTTATTATTTGGTTCAACGATTGAACCTACTTGCAAACCTGCATATTTTCCCAATTTGTTTTTAGTATCTTTAAGGTTAATCAACTCTTGACGATTAAGGTCGCTCAAATAAGTATCATAATGTGCTTTTGCTTCAAACAAAGGAATTTGAATTCCTGATGTTGGGTTAGTATAAGTTGCAGTATCGATTTGGAAACGTTGTCCGTTTGAATAAGGAATTTCAAATATTTTATCTATTTCGTCAATAGAGTATGAAGAAGCAAACAAACTTTCATAAACACTTACAAACGAAGTGTCACGTTTGAAATTCTGCAAACCTAACGCAATAATTTCCTTTTGATTTCCTTTACGGATGATTGCAATAGCTTTTGCTTCAGTCAACCCATCATTAAGTTGTTGATCGGTCAAAGTTCCTTCTTTCAAAACCACAGGCATTTTTCCATTTTTGATAAATTTAATCAATGTATCAGCACTCACAGCATATTTTCCTGTTTGGTTTTTATATTCAATCTGTGTTTTACGCAAATCAATAAGATTCTTCACAACAGCTTTCTCTCTCAAAGCACTTTGTTCGTTGAACTCAATTGGAGTAAGAATACTCATTACACAAAAATACCCTAACACCACAATGGAGATAAACAATAGGATTCTAACAGTTATTTTCATTTTTTATTCAATTTTTTAATTAACATTTGCAAATGTAGAAAAAGATTAGCAAAAAACAAGAAAATAGTTTTCAAAAAAATCACTCTCCTAGAGCTCTCATCTTTTCCAAACACTCTTTCAATGAATCTTGCCAATGAGGAATAGTAAGCCCAAAAGTATTCTTGATTTTTGTCTTATCAAGAACCGAAAAACTTGGACGAGTAACTTTACTAGGAAATTCGCTACTATGACATGGAAATATTTCGCAAGATAAATGTTTAGAAAAATTAGCTATAGACTTTGCAAAATCATACCAACTACAAACTCCCTCATTAGAAAAATGATAAATACCATTATTTTCTTCGTATCCCCTACTATCGATAATTTGACAAATTACTTTTGCTAAATCAAAAGCATACGTAGGCGACCCAACTTGGTCGAAAACTACCTTTAACTCCGGTTTTGTGACTGTCAACGGAAGCATCGTTTTTACGAAGTTTCTTCCAAACTCACTGTACAACCACGAGGTTCGAATAATGATGTACTTGCATCCAGACAGAAGAATAGCTTCTTCCCCTTGAAGTTTTGTTTTTCCATAAACGCCAATCGGACAAGCATCATCGTCTTCTGTGTATGGAACACTATTTTTTCCAGAAAAAACATAATCGGTAGAAATATGAAACAAAGTAACATCAAACTCCTTGGCAACAAATGCCAAATTTTCTACTGCTCGAGCATTGAGAAAATATGCAGTTTCCTGATCATCTTCAGCTTTGTCTACATTTGTATATGCAGCACAATTCACTATAACATCTATCTTCTGCTCCGCCACAAGTTTTCTAATCGCTTCACGATAGGTAATATCCAATTCATTAACATCCGTAAAAATATAGTTATGGGGCGAGTTTTTCCCTAAAATACGCATCTCATTTCCCAATTGCCCATCTGCACCAGTAACCAAAATGTTCATATCCAAAGTTTTTTTATGCGAACAAAAATATAAAAACTTGTTTCTATAAAATGAAAAAATCGTCTCTTTTCTTTACTTTTGCAGAGTATGCGTATCATTAACGGAAAATTCAAAGGGAGAAGATTTTCTCCTCCTACCAACATCACAGCACGTCCGACAACCGACTTTGCAAAAGAAAGTTTGTTCAACGTAATTACAAACAACTATTTTGATTTGGAGGATACTACTGCCCTTGACCTTTTTTCTGGAACAGGAAGCATCAGTTTTGAGTTTGTATCGAGAGGATGTTCAAACGTTACTGCTATAGAAATGAGCGAAAAACATTTGGCATTTATAAAAAAAACTTCCTCGGAACTGAAAATCTCTAACCTTAGAACCTCTCGCATCGACGTTTTCCGTTTTTTGAAAAGTTGCTCTCAGAAATATGATATTATTTTTGCTGACCCTCCTTATCAGTTAGACTCCCTAAAAACTCTTCCCGATTTAATCTTTGAACATTCTCTTCTTACCGAAGACGGATTGTTTGTTTTAGAACACGGCAGTTCGAACAGTTTTTCGGAACATCCACATTTTGTAGAGCACCGTTCCTACGGAAATGTTCATTTTTCGTTTTTCAAATAAACAATGAGGGAACCTCATGAGGTTCCCTATTTTTTTACTCACACACTCCACGAATAGATATTCCCCCTAAACGACTATTCATACCCATATGGTAATCGTTATCATAGGAGTTAAAGCAAAAAGCATCAGCATAAGCATTATCCTCAAGACTAATGGAACTTGAGTAATATATCCCAACTTCATCAATAAAAGAAAGGAAACTGCCTTCCACTGAGTAATATCCAGTGACAGGTAAAAATATATATTTGCCATTAGGACCTTTCACGCTATAACCTTTCAATCCATTTAAGGTTGTTAGTGTTAAAGTACACCTATCGATCAGTTCTTGAAATTCCTCTGTAGTTGGCATACGCCAATTGCCTCCCATGTTCACGGTGGCAGCATCGTCTTCAGAGTCGAGCACAGTTTTATTGTCCACTATACCGTACTCGCTATCAGTACAATATTTGGTCATTGTATCATACGAACCATTGCACCATTTATAAGTACTCCAATCATAAAAGCTTTTTGGATTTACATCGACCTCGCCCCACGAAAAGTAGTGCCCAATTTTCTCTGGGCTAGAAGCCCCTACATTGCATGTTGCCCAATTCACACTCAAACCGAGATCTACAAAACCGTGACCGTTTTCAACTCCGGTAGCAGAATAATCTAGTTCTTTTTTCTTATTCGAACATACACCTCGTACTGATAGTCCACAATAACGGAGAAACCAATCTACATCAACGTTTCCGCTATAATCATCATCATAATAATCACCACGCATAAAAGAAAGAGCATAAATTCCCCAGAATTCAAAATTTGAGCACCAATAATTACAATGATACCAAAACTCTCCATCTTCACAATCATAGTTATCATCCCATTCTGATCCATCTGTTACACTTTCTCCTGCTGCTGGTAAAAAAATAGTATTTCCATTATAGCCCTTTACTATGTACCCTGTTACACCGGTATTTTTGTAATCTTGTGTCCATGTCCATGTACATCTATTTACTAATTCTCGAAATTCCTCGATGGTTGGCATTCGCCAGCCTTTACCCATATTTACAGTGGCAGCATCATCTTCTGGGTCAAGAACAACCTTGTTATCTATTGTTCCATACCGAGATGATATGTTATATTTTGTAAGGTTTGCACTCTCTTCCTGATATTCTTCATCATCAATATATTCCCAAAAATAGGTTCCCCACTTATAATTATCCATTTTATAGTAGCCTTTCGGTTCCACCTCGCCCCAAGCAAAGTAGTCACCAAATTCTTCAGGTTTGGTAGCTCCTACGTTGCAAGTTGCCCAGTTCACCGAGAGGCCAAGGTCAACCCATTCGTAACCGTTAGAATCAGTTCCACCACCTTCATTTGAACCTCCTTGGTTGGTCTGATCGTTTTTGTTTGGGGCATCGGGTTCGTTATTGTTTTCACACGAAACCATGCCCATACTCAATGCTGCAAATAGCATAGCTGCGAATAAAAATCTTGTCGTTTTCATAATACATAATATTAAACTAAATATACTTCTCCTTATCAATAAAAAAGCGTGAAACTTAACTGTTTCCCGCTAACTGAGGTATTTGGCGTAACCTTGAATATACGAAATAAAGTCAAGCTCACGCCATAACGTGAGCATCTCAACTCTTATTTCTTCATATTCATTAAAAATCGCCAAATTTTTCAGTTAGAAGAAACAAAGCAAAATGCTTTTTAATATGTCTTGTCCTTTTTCTCTCAAGAACCGTAGACAAAAGTAGAAACTTATTCGTTTTTAGCCAAACAAAAAAGTGCTTTCTCTTTTGGAAGCACTTTTTTTGTTTTCTCGTAAAAACTAATTTTTCTTTTACTCCGTTAGGTTGATGGCATAATATGCAACCTTTCCGTTAGGATAAACTCCTGCTATAAAGAGCACTTTTTCACCTCTTTCTGCGCTGTTTTTAGCAGCAGTGTAAATCTTTTCAAGTTCTTCTTCGCTTCTAATCGGTTGGTTATTGATTTTCAAAATAACGAATGAATTGCTAATTCCTGCATCTTGAAGTTTCCCTTTTTTGATGGATTTTATTTGTAACCCGTAGGAAAGACCTAGTGATTTCTTTACCTTTTCTGGCACTTCTACAAATTCAGCTCCCAGTTCGTTCAGGTCCAAAACATTTGAAATAACATCGGTAGTGCCTTGACGATTTTTCAGCGTTACACTCAAGGTTTGCTCTACGTTGTTGCGTAAAACTTTAAGTGTAACCTTATCGCCAGGACGATAACGTCCAATTTGCTCTTGCAGCTCCGACGAAGATTTTACTTGTACGTTATTTACTTGTTGAATAATATCGCCCTCTTTGATTCCTGCCACAGCTGCTGCACTCATTTCTACAACGCCTGCAACGTATGCGCCATCAAGCGTTTTTAGTTTTTTCTCCTCGGCTAGTTCTGCTGAAATATCTCTTATTTGTACGCCAAGCACCGCTCGCTGAACTGTTCCGTATTGTTTCAAATCGGCAACCACCTTTTGTACAATGCTAGTTGGAACGGCAAAAGCATAACCTGCATAAGAGCCTGTTTGCGAAGCTATAGCCGTATTGATTCCAACAAGTTCGCCACAAGTATTGACTAGTGCGCCTCCACTATTTCCGGGATTTACTGCTGCATCCGTTTGAATAAAAGACTCTATCTTCATTTCGGCATTGATAATGTTGATATTTCGCGCTTTTGCACTCACAATTCCTGCTGTAACAGTTGAGGTTAAGTTGAATGGATTACCAACTGCCAAAACCCATTCTCCTACCTTAAGCGCATCTGAATTTCCAAAAAGAATTACTGGAAGTTGCGTTGCATCTATCTTGAGCAATGCAATGTCGGTGTTAGGGTCTGCTCCTACAAGAGTTGCTTTGAACGTTCGTTTGTCGTTAAGAACGACCTCTATTTCGCTTGAATTTTCAATAACGTGATTGTTTGTTACAATATATCCATCTTGCGAAATAATCACACCAGAACCAGTAGCCATCTGTTGCGGTACGTCGCGTTCCTGAAATTGTGGTCGGCCAAAAAACCATTCAAAAAAAGGATCGGCAGAGAAATTTTGCTTCTGCGCCATGAACTTTGTTTTGACGTGAACTACTGCATTGACTGACAATTCGGCTGCAACAGTAAAATCCGTTTCTCCCGCTTGCGCTACCGAAGCAAATTTGGCATACGACGATGGAAATAAATTACTCGACGAATCTCTTTCCTGCGACGTTGAATTCTGAACATATTGCTGAGTTAGCAAAGTTGTTCCAACGCTTATCACTGCTACAGCCACTGCCATAAAGGTTGTTCCTAAAATTTTTGATTTCATAATGTATCTTTTTAAGTTATTAATTTTCACCAAGCAAGGTTATTCAAACTCTGTGCCGAAAGAAATGGAGATTTTCCTCTGAAAACATTTTTTAACACTTCACTTCGCTTTTCAACAAAATTTAAAACAATTATATTTTCAATTAAAGTTTTTTCATAAAAAAATCAAATAATTTACTATTTTGTATCTTTGCTCAAGAATACAAAAATGGTAAGTAGATGAAGTCGGATAAGCAGCATATAGAAAATAGTGATGAATATTTAGGTTTGCACGTAAACAATGGAGTGGTGCAACCTCCTTCGGTAAATCCTTATCTCAAAAAGAAGAAACATCGTATATTATCTGTCGATGACTATGTACAGGGAATTTTGCAAGGAAATATTTCAATTCTTAGCCAAGCAGTTACTTTGGTAGAAAGTACTAGACCCGAAGATCACAATAAAGCTCAAGAAGTGATTGAGAAATGTTTGCCTCACGCAACAAATTCCATCAGGATAGGAATTACCGGTGTGCCCGGAGCAGGAAAAAGTACCTTCATCGATGCTTTTGGGATGCATTTAGTAGAAAATGGGCACAAATTGGCGGTGCTTGCCATCGACCCAAGTAGCGAGCGGTCAAAAGGAAGCATTTTGGGAGACAAAACAAGAATGGAGGGTCTTTCTGTTGCAGAGAATGCTTTTATTCGACCTTCGCCATCGGCTGGGTCGCTAGGTGGAGTTGCACGCAAAACTCGCGAAACCATTGTTCTCTGCGAAGCTGCTGGATTTGACACAATCATAGTAGAAACCGTAGGTGTAGGGCAGTCGGAAACCGCTGTTCACTCCATGGTAGATTTCTTTTTGTTAATTCAACTTGCAGGAACAGGTGATGAATTGCAGGGAATAAAACGAGGAATAATGGAAATGGCCGATGGCATTGCAATAAACAAAGCAGATGGAAACAACGTAGAAAAAGCAAATGTAGCCAAAGTTCAGTTCCAAAATGCGCTCCATCTTTTCCCGATGCCTGAATCACAATTCCTTCCTAAAGTGCTTACTTGTTCGGCATACGAGAAAACAGGTATTGCTGATATTTGGAACATGGTAGAAGAATACATTGCATTTACAAAAGCAAATGAATATTTTGACTATAAGCGCCAGTGCCAATCGAAATACTGGATGTACGAAAGTATCAACGAGCAACTCCAAAATCATTTCTACCAAAACGAAAAAATAGAGCAACTGCTCAAAGAGTACGAAACAATGCTCCTGAATGACAAAATAAGTTCCTTTGTAGCAGCAAAAAAACTGTTGGATATCTATTTTGGACAGTAAAAAAAAGAAGCAAAATATTTTGCTTCTTTTTTTTAAGAATTAAGGAAAAACTTTTTTTACAAACTGGACAAAATACTTTTTACCTTTTCCATTATCAGTCGGCCTTCTGTTTTTCCTGCCAATTGCTTTGTGGCTACGCCCATTACTTTGCCCATATCTTGTAGTGAGGTAGCTCCAACCTGAGCAATAATTTCTCGAACAGCTTTTTCCAACTCTTCATCGCTCATTTGTTCAGGCAAATAGCGTTCGTATACCGCCACTTGACTTAAATACTCTTGTGCTAAGTCTTCGCGATTTTGTTCTTTGAAAATTGCTGCGGCATCTTTTCCTTGCTTTGCCATTTTTTGCAAAATTTTTATTGCAGCATCGTCGGTCAAATCACCATTTCCTCCTTTTGCAGTTTTTGCTTCGAGAAACTCTTTTTTTATTCCTCGCAAAGCTTCCAATGCAACTTTATCTCTCGACAACATTGCTTTTTTTATGTCGTCATTTATTTGTTCAAATAGTGCCATTTTCTTTTAAAAGTTATTATAATAAGTTACTTGCTATTTCAGAAAGTTCGCTTCTCTCTCCCTTAAT
>JAGCIZ010000106.1 GCA_017648235.1 Paludibacteraceae bacterium | reverse complement strand
TTCAATTCAACAAAACGATTTAAACAAAATTGATCCAAGCAGGAGAGTTCTTGGTATCATCCGTCCAACGGCTGAAGTTGTAGGAAAACTTACTCAAAGCAAGCATGTTGGACTTTTGGGTACAATTGGAACTATTCAGTCGGAATCCTACCCTATGGAAGTTGCCAAAATCTTTCCAGATGTAGAAATTGTTGGACATGCATGCCCAATGTGGGTTCCTCTTATCGAGAACCAAGAACATCAATCAGAAGGAGCCGATTACTTTATTAAGAAAGAAATTGATGCTCTTATAGAAAAAGACAAAAACATAGATACACTGATATTGGGTTGTACACATTATCCACTTGTTCAAAACAAAATCGAACAGTTTTTACCCAATGGAATCAAGATTTTATCTCAAGGAAAAATAGTTGCTAAAAGTTTACAAGACTATTTACAAAGACATGCAGAAATAGAACAAAAATGCTCAAAAAATGCGACCACAACGTTCTATACCACTGAGTCGCCCGAAAAATTCAGCACATCTGCATCTATTTTCTTACATAAAAACATTCAAGCTAATCACATTAATATTGCATAGAAAAAATGATCTTTCAACCAAAACTATTTAGTACAATTAAAAATTATTCAAAAAAAACATTTGCTGCTGATGCTATGGCAGGAATTATTGTTGGTATTGTTGCTATTCCACTTGCCATTGCATTTGGTATTGCGTCTGGTGTTGGCCCAACCGAAGGTCTTATCACCGCCATTATTGCAGGTTTTCTGATTTCCGTATTTGGAGGAAGCAAAGTGCAAATTGGAGGTCCAACAGGAGCTTTCATTATCATTGTTTACGGCATTATCCAACAATTTGGCATTAGTGGCCTGATGATTGCTACCATTATGGCAGGTATTTTACTTGTTATAATGGGATTTTGCAAATTAGGTAATATTATCAAGTTTGTTCCCTACCCCATTATTATTGGGTTTACTGGCGGTATAGCTATCACCATTTTCTCGACACAAATGAACGATTTGTTCGACTTTGGGATACAAAACGTTCCTGCCGACTTTGTGCAAAAATGGATTTGCTATTTTCAGAACATTACACACATCAATTGGTGGGCTTTTGGCATTGGAATTTGTAGTATTCTGATCATTATTTTCACCCCAAAAGTATCAAAAAAAATCCCTGGCTCTCTTTTGGCCATTATTATAATGACACTAGCCGTTTGGATATTGAAAAAATATTTTGGTGTAGACAGTGTTAAAACAATTGGAGATTTATACGAACTTCCATCTGGATTTCCTGCTCCAAAGTTGCCAGAACTAAACTTTACCGACACGGCTAGTGTGGTAGCGCTCATACAAGCACTTTTCCCTTCTGCGTTCACTATAGCAATGCTAGGCGCAATAGAATCTCTACTCTCTGCCATGGTTGCTGATGGTGTAATTGGAGATCAGCACGACTCAAACACAGAACTTATTGGACAAGGAGTTGCCAACATTGTGGCACCATTTTTTGGTGGAATTCCTGCAACAGGAGCCATTGCTCGAACAATGACAAACATCAACAACGGAGGAAAAACTCCCATCGCAGGAGTTGTGCATGTTGTAGTTTTACTACTGGTTTTATTACTTTTAGGAGGTTTGGTAGGACTAATTCCAATGCCTTGCTTAGCAGGTGTACTGATAATGGTAGCCTACAACATGAGTGGTTGGAAAACATTTATCTCACTAGCTAAAAATCCAAAATCGGACTTTGCTGTTTTGTTAGTAACCTTCTTCCTTACTGTTTTGTTCGATTTAACTATTGCTATTGAAATAGGTTTGCTATTGGCTGTTGTTTTGTTCCTAAAACGCACAAGTGAATCAGTAAACATACGCACATTCCACAATGAAATTGACCCAAGTAACGAAACTGACGTCTTTATTCACGAAGAAAAGCTAATCATTCCAAAAGGAATAGAAGTTTACGAAATAGATGGGCCATATTTCTTTGGTATAGCCAATAAGTTCGACGAAATAATGAAAACCGTTGGAGAAAATCCTAAAGTTCGTATTATTCGTATGCGTAAAGTTCCGTTTATTGATTCTACTGGTTTACACAACTTAGAAACACTATGCTTAGCGTCACGCAAAAACAACATTCAGATTGTTCTTTCTGGCGTTAAACCTCAGGTTTATAAAACACTCGAAAAGTCTGGTTTTACAAATCTTTTGGGCAAAGAAAACATTTGTAGCAATATCAACATTGCACTAGAGCAAGCAAAGGCGCTCAACGACAAATAAAAAAAACATTTATTTTCTTATCATAAAAAAAGAGGGCTCTCTCAATGTGAGAACCCTCTTTTCTCTTTATAGGATTTTTCAATCTATTTTATAATTTCAATACTGCGTTTAACAAACTGCGCCAATGCCTCTCCTTTTAACATATTCTTTGAAAGCAATGCCAAATCAACAAGTTGACGGACAGCTTTTTCTTCGGAAGCAAAATTCTCTAAAATAGCTTTTTTCTCAGCAGAAAGCTTAGAAACTTCGCCGTCGATTTTAGAAATTTCCTCTTTTTCTGGAATAGGAATTTCCTCGTCTTTCTTGTTCTTATGACTTTCTTTTAGAGCCGAACGGCGTGCCTCAAGCTCTACTATTTGTGCCAAAATAGGAGAAGTTTTTTCTCCGCAAGCAGATTCTTCTTTTTTCAAGATTGATTCAATCAGCGGATGTGCAGAATTAATTACCATATTGAAGCTATCTGGCATTTCTCCATAAAAATTCATCATGCCACCACCCTGCACTGCTGTCATATCTTTCATTCGACGCATAAATTCATTCTGCGTAAGAACAATAGGTTGAGCCGAAGCACCTAAATTCTCAAACGTAACAATAAATTCCGTTTTTTCTACTTTAGGAAGTTGAGAAGAAAAAATCGTTGTTAAACAATTGCGCTGTTCATCAGAAAAAGCAACTTTTTCTGCATCTGATTTTACAATAAGTTTTTCCACAACATCTGCATCTACACGCACAAAACGAGTTTTTTCAAACTTCTGTTCCAATTGGTTGATCCAATGTACGTCGAGTTGACCATCGAGCAAAATAACGTCATAACCTTTATTTTTTGCCGCTTCTATATACGAATGCTGAGCTTCGGCATCATTAGAGTAAAGATAAATAAGCGTATCATCTTTATCCTTTTGGTTCAGTTCTACAAGCTGTTTGTATTCCTCAAATGTAAAGTACTTTCCTTCTACATTTTTCAATAAAACAAAGTTCTTGGCTCTATCGTAGAATTTATCATCAGAAAGCATTCCATAAACGATAAATAGACGCAAACTATCCCATTTTTCTTCGAATTGCGAGCG
>JAGCIZ010000008.1 GCA_017648235.1 Paludibacteraceae bacterium | reverse complement strand
CATCACTTTCGAAGCATCGGCTAAAGGAGTGAAAAAAGCAACACTGAAATTAAAAAGCAAGTAAGCAGAATTGACTTTAACAAAAAAAGACCTCAACTCGAGTTGGGGTCTTTTTTTTTATTGTTATTTGCTCGGAAGATGTTCTATTTGAGTAAGTCCATCTTTGTTGCCTGCTACAAAATCTACTGGTGGTTTTTTACCTTGCACCAAGTTGGTGATGTATAGCGGCTCGTTGAGGAAGAAAAACGAGCATGAGAAAGTATCTCCTTCGGATAGTTTTGAGTTTTCCGATTTTTCTACTACAAACTTTTCATTTCCCAAATAGCGAAATATGCAATGTCTATTTGGTTTCCACGACACTTCTACGCGTTCGCCTAGTTGCAAATCGGTAGCAGAAATATGTGGCGTGCAAAGGAAATCAGATTGTATGTTGGATTCGTCAATTAAGTGCTGCAAAAAATCATCCCAGTCTTGAAATCCTAAAAAGGTTGATAAAATGCGTAATGTGCTATTGCGTGCATGATCTGCACCATCGATATACCCCCAAAGGCGTTTAAGAGTGGTGGGGCTAATGGTTTCGTGCGTACGTACCCAAATCACTCCGCTCAAAAAAATAAAGTCGTTAGGCGTTTTTATTTTTCGCTTCACTTGTGTTTCTACACGGTTTTTTAACTCTAGAATTTCAGGACAATTTTTATTCATCTCAACTTATTTTTTTTGCAAAAATGGGAACTTTACGCCAAAAATGCAAAGTTCTTGTTAGTCCATATTTGAGATTCAATGTGATAAAGCATTATCTTTGCATCGGTTTTAGGTGTTTTTTATGGAACAAGAAAGTTCTTCGTCGGGCATAGTTCAAAACGAGTTTTTGACTGCGGAAGATACGCTTACATCTTATTCGGAGTTGGCGTGTAGCGGTTTCAATCGTATTTTCAAAATCAAGCGTTCGGGCATATGGTTCCTTCTGAAAGGGCTGAAAACAGAATTTCGGAACAACCCCACTTATCTTGAATTGTTGAAAAAAGAGTTTACACTCACTTCGCAACTCGACCATCCAAACATTGTAAAAGCCATTGCAAAAGAGAATGATGTTCGCATTGGTCCTGCCATTCTGATGGAGTATATCGACGGCGACACGTTGGACGTTTTTTTGAAGAAAAATCCATCGAATTCTATTCGAAAAAAGGTGATTTCAGAACTTCTCGATGCGTTGCAATACATTCATTCCAAACAAATAATTCATCGCGACATCAAACCGAGCAACATACTCATTACACACAATGGCAACAATGTTAAGATTATTGACTTTGGGCTGTCGGACGCTGATGGTTATGCTATTTTGAAGCAAGCAGCAGGAACCAAAAAATATGCCGCTCCGGAGCAACTCGTGG
The DNA here is from genome assembly GCA_017648235.1 of Paludibacteraceae bacterium. Classification (GTDB taxonomy): domain Bacteria; phylum Bacteroidota; class Bacteroidia; order Bacteroidales; family Paludibacteraceae; genus RGIG9608. Next base: position 516 of record JAGCIZ010000008.1, on the reverse strand, counting down.
AACCAAAAGATGTGGACTGCCGCACCGATATTTTCGCTTTTGGGAAAATGCTAGAACTTATTTTCCCGAACAAATATGCCGCTATTGCAAAGCGATGCACACAAGTAGACCGCGAAAATCGCTACGACAACATTGAGCAAATACAAAAAGCCATTGCTCAGCGTTAGCATTTGCCTTACATCGTTTTTGGTGTTGTTCTTGCTATTTTGGCATTGTTGCCTTCTGCTTTTTTGGTTTACGAAAAAAACTTTGTAGAACACGCATTGGTTCATACGGCGGATACGATTGTAGTGGAGCAAAAAGATACCGTTTGGATAGAAAAAACCTCTTCCGACTATGCTACTCAGGAACAAATTTTAATTGACGAAACCACAAATTGGATTCGAGAACAACTTTTGCCTGCAACTCAAGCAATTAAAAACGGCGAAATCAAATACTACGAAATTGCTCATGCACAAGTTTTCCCTTTTTTCAAAAGTGTGCAAAATTATTGCAACGAAGTGAGCAAAACTCTTG
>JAGCIZ010000105.1 GCA_017648235.1 Paludibacteraceae bacterium | reverse complement strand
GAAAAAAATGTTTAGAAGTTAGATGTTTTTTGTGTAGTTAAAAAAGCGGATACAACATATCTGTTCTGCTCTGTTTGGGTTTGAAGTTGAACGAGTAACCCAATCCCCACTCAATAAACTCGGCCTTTTGTAGGTGAGTTTTGATAGCCACGCTTGCAAACAAGTTGTCCACAATGCGACACTTAAGCATTAAGCGGAAATAGTTCCATCCGTCCTCTTTGTCGGGGTCGTAGAGGTAGAAGAGATATGGGCGTTTTTCTTCTTTTGAAACTTTGTTGTAATATCTTGGATTAGTACCGACGGCATAAGCGTCTCTAATGGGGTCATAGAGGTAAATTCCCCAATGAATACCTGCAGTCAGTCGCCCTATAACAAATTCATTAGCAATAGAAAAACCTACTCTTATTTTGTATGAGATATTGTCGTTAACAATGTTATAACGTTTGTATTGAGTCTCCAAATATCCATGCAAATTTCCTTGCTTAATAAAAGCACCATCGTAAAATACGTCTGCACCAAATCCAAAGCGATAGACATTGGTAATTTGTCTATAAGCAGTTGCTCTAAATGATGCAATGGCAAACCCACGTTCATCTTTGTAATAAAGTTCTTTATAACCTCCTGAAGCACATAAGTCTATGCTCCAAGCTCTTGGGAATGGATTTACAAAATCGCGCCATGGCATCATGTATTCACGCCAATTAGGTCGGTAACTTACGCCTAAAAAGCCGTTTATCATGTTCAATCCGGCATTGGGCTGAATGACACTTCCATTGGAAATGTGGTTGAACATCAGATCGGAGGTTACAGCCCATCCTTTTGCAATGGGAAAATCGAAATTCAACCCAATGGGAATAAACGCATTGACGTGCGACCCAATGGCTGCGTTGGCGTTGGGCGAATTTACTCCCTCGTTGGTGGCGCAGTGTTCCCATGTTTTGGTGAGAACGGCAAGCCCCATACCCACTTTGAAGTGAAAGTAGAAATGCTCTTTGCGCACAATAGGAATCAACGCATAGGGATATGCCACAAAGGCTTGTCCAAAAATTTTGGGATTGCCAAGATCCATACCCATAAGCCCAAGCCCGATGATAGGAAATTTGTAATAACTTTCCCAATCGTATTTGCCTTGTGGCAGAAACTCAATGTTTAATTCGGCACCAAAAACGGGATTTTTTACCGTATTTTCCAAATGCTTAGAGTGCTTTATAATGCCTCCACTAAGCACTTTGGCTTTGATGTCGAAATATGGAGCATAGGCATTGGCCGAAACCAATGCAACAAGTGAGATGAATATCAGAAGAAAATGTTTCTTCAAATGCTTTTGATTATAAAGTTAGACATTGAAACGGAAGTGCATAATGTCGCCATCTTGCACCACATAGTCTTTACCTTCGATGTTTAGTTTTCCGGCTTCGCGGCATGCAGATTCGCTACCGAATGCCACATAGTCGTCGTACTTAATAACTTCAGCACGAATAAATCCTCGCTCAAAATCGGTGTGAATGGTGCCTGCACATTGAGGTGCTTTGTAGCCACGCATGAAAGTCCAAGCACGAGATTCGTCGCTACCTGTGGTGAAGAATGTTTGCAAGTCGAGCAAGTTGTAAGCCGCCTTTATCAAACGCGAAGAACCCGATTCCGTTAGTCCCAACTCGTCGAGAAAGAGTTGGCGGTCTTCGTATGACTCAAGTTCTGCAATTTCCGATTCAACTTTGGCCGAAATAATGAGCAATTCGGCATCTTCGTCTTTTATGGCCTGACGCACTTGTTCAACATAGGCATTGCCCGAAATGACCGACTGCTCGTCGACATTGCAAACGTAAAGTACAGGTTTATTGGTAAGCAAAAAAAGATCGCGAGCCAATTTTTCGTTTTCTTTATCGACCTTTACAGAGCGTGCAGGCTTGCCTTGCTCCAATGCCGACTTGTACTGCAAAAGAATATCGTAAAGAATTTTAGCGTTTTTATCGCCTCCTGTTTGAGCTTGTTTTTGAACTTTATTGATTTGGTTTTCAATAGTTTCAAGGTCTTTAAGTTGCAATTCTGCATCGATAATTTCTTTATCTCTAACAGGATTTACTGATCCATCGACGTGAACAATGTTACCATCGTCGAAACAACGCAAGATGTGAAGAATAGCATCGGTTTCACGAATGTTTGCGAGAAATTTGTTACCCAAGCCTTCGCCCTTGCTAGCTCCCTTAACCAAACCTGCAATGTCAACAATTTTTACAGTGGTAGGGATTACACGTTCTGGTTTATCTATTTCGGCCAAACGATTTAGACGTTCGTCAGGAACGGTGATGATGCCTACATTTGGCTCTATTGTACAAAAAGGAAAGTTTGCCGATTGCGCTTTAGCATTGGACAAACAGTTAAAAAGTGTTGATTTACCAACATTGGGCAAACCTACTATTCCGCATTGAAGTGCCATAATTTTTAATCTCTATTTTTTCTATACTTAAGTGCGCAAAGGTACAAAAAAACAGTCTACTTAAGAAACTCTTCGAAGGTATTGTCAGAGTAGAAAACTACAATTTTTGAAACCGTTTTTTCAACACGATTTTCCATAACAATGGGCTGTTGAGTAACGTTTTGCTGTACAACGTTGTTGGCAGATGGAATAGACTGAACAGGCAATTCGGGTTTTTCATCAAACAAAGTTGGCTGACGAGGATCAACGTTGGTTTGTCGGTACATATTGCCATTTCCCAGAAATAGCCAGTCTGCATTGATTTCAGGAAAAGCCTCAGCTGTTTTTTTCATCACATCAAGACTTGGCGCATTTCTTCCATTTAAAATATGAGAAATTTTTGGTCGTTGAATACTTGTTCTATCTGCAAATTGAGTAGGAGTAAG
>JAGCIZ010000104.1 GCA_017648235.1 Paludibacteraceae bacterium | reverse complement strand
GAGCAACGCAATTTCCCAATGACGCCACTCAACGAGGCACAGGCTCTTGTGCCGGAGTGTTGCCGAGTGTTGCTCAACAAATGGGGAACTGCTCCTGGAATGTGGTTCGAGAAGGATGGCAGAGTGGTGGTGTCGCTTCCGGGTGTTCCGTCCGAAATGAAGGGCTTGATGCGTGAAGAGGTTGTTCCGCTTGTGCACGAAAAATTTTCCGTTGAGAGCATTTATCATAAAAATGTTTTGACTTTTGGCATTGGCGAATCTTTTTTGTCGGACAAAATTGAGCAGTGGGAACTCGCTTTGCCCGAGAATATTCGTCTTGCCTATTTGCCAAAAGATGGCGTTGTTCGTTTGCGGTTGAGTGCTTATGGCAACAACTTTGCAGAACTTGAAAAACAGGTGGCTTGCGAAGTGGAAAAACTGCGTGCAATAGTTGGCGAATATATTTTCGTTTACGACGACGATACGCTTGAGTCGGTTGTGGGGAAACTGCTTTCCGAGCAAGGAATGACACTTGCCACGGCCGAGAGCTGTACAGGAGGAACTATTGCCCAACTGCTGACGAGCGTGTCTGGCGCATCGGCTTACTACATGGGTGGCGTGGTGGCGTATGCCAACGAGGCCAAGGAACAACTCCTCGGCGTGAAGCGCGCAACACTAGAACAGTATGGTGCAGTAAGCCGGCAGACGGCCGAAGAGATGGCACTTGGTGCAAAACGCCGTTTTGCTACCGACTATGCCATTGCTACTACGGGCATAGCAGGCCCAACGGGCGGAACAGAAGATAAACCTGTAGGTACGGTGTGGATAGCAGTGGCTACGCCAAGCGGTGTGGAGGCGCAATGTTTTTCGTTTGGCGATGATAGATCGAAAAATGTGATGCGAGCCTCTTACCAAGCTCTGCGATGGTTGCAAGTGAAACTTGGGTAAGGAAAAGATTTGATGAATATAATCTTTTTTCTATTTTTGCTGATGTTCTGAAAAGGAACAAAAAGACATACTAAAAAAAGCATTTTGCTTTATTTCATTCTATCTGAAAGTTTGGCGACTAAAAGCTCAGAAAGAAATAGGTTGAGATGCTCACGCATATGGCGTGGGCTTGACTTATTTCGTTGAGCAAGGTTATGCCAAACACCTCAGATAGCGGGAAACAGTTGAGTTTCACGCTTTTTTTGTGTCAATAAGTGAGATTTTATTGTGTAATTTTTAAAATTTATTTTTTATGATGAAGAACAGATTTTTATTTGTAGCAATGCTTTTTGCAGCATTGAGTTTGGGATTCGTTTCTTGCGACAATAAAGGTAACGAACCTGAAGACCCACAAGGAGAACAAACCGAGCAAAACGGCTCAACGGAAAACAATGGCGGAGAGGAAACTCCCGAACCCGAATCTCCGGTTATTGACTATAACGGACACGCTTATGTAGACCTAGGTTTGCCAAGTGGTTTGAAATGGGCAACTTGCAATGTAGGTGCAACTAAACCTGAAGAGTACGGCAACTATTACGCTTGGGGAGAAGTGGAACCAAATGAGGTTTACGATTGGAGTACTTACAAATTTATGGATTCGAATATCAATGATTGGAATGGTGTAAATAAATACACCGTAGCTGATAGTCGAAATGAATATGGTGACGTAGTTTTGTATGACAATTCAGGTAACTTTATTGGCGATAACAAAACCGTTCTCGAAAAAGAAGACGATGCTGCTACTGTAAATATGGGTGGCTCTTGGCGAATGCCAACCAAAGCCGAACAAGATGAACTACGAACTGAATGTACTTG
>JAGCIZ010000103.1 GCA_017648235.1 Paludibacteraceae bacterium | reverse complement strand
TAATCATTACCTTTGCACATCGTAAATTTTACATAAAATGAAAAAAGATTGTCAAATTTTTGAAATTATTGGACGTGAAAAAGAACGTCAAATGAAAGGAATTGAACTTATTGCCTCTGAAAATTTTGTAAGTGAACAAGTACTCGAAGCAATGGGATCGGTAATAACAAACAAATATGCCGAAGGTTATCCTGGTCGTCGTTATTATGGTGGTTGTGAAGTGGTTGATGAATGCGAACAAATTGCTATTGACCGTGTAAAAGAACTTTTTGGTGCTGCTTGGGCAAATGTACAACCTCACTCTGGAGCGCAAGCTAACATGGCTGTGTTTATGGCATGTTTAGCTCCTGGTGACAAATTTTTAGGATTAAATCTTAGCCATGGAGGACACCTTTCTCATGGTTCTCCAGTTAACTTTTCTGGATTACACTTTCAGGCTTTGGAATACAACGTGAAAGAGAGTGATGGACGTGTTGATTACGAACAACTCGAAACTATTGCTCGGACAGAAAAACCAAAACTCATTATTGCTGGTGCTTCTGCTTATAGTCGTGAATGGGATTATGCAAGAATTCGTCGTGTTGCCGATGAAATTGGTGCTATCTTTATGGTAGACATGGCGCACCCAGCAGGATTAATTGCGGCAGGATTGTTGGAAAATCCAGTAAAATACGCGCACATCGTTACATCTACAACCCACAAAACTTTGCGTGGTCCACGTGGAGGTATCATTCTTATGGGTGAAGATTTTCCTAATCCTTGGGGAAAAACAACTCCAAAAGGAGAGATAAAAATGATGTCTGCATTGCTCGACTCTGCTGTTTTTCCAGGGGTTCAAGGCGGACCATTGGAACATGTTATTGCAGCAAAAGCTGTTGCTTTTGGAGAAGCTCTTCAGCCAGAATACAAACTTTATCAACAACAAGTTCAAAAAAATGCGGCTGCTATGGCAAAAGCTTTTGTTGAAAAAGGATATAAAATTATTTCTGGAGGAACTGACAATCATTGTATGCTTGTTGACTTAAGAACAAAATTCCCAGAACTAACAGGAAAACAAGCAGAAAAAGCTTTAGTAGCTGCTGATATCACTACAAATAAAAACATGGTTCCTTTTGATACTCGTAGTCCATTCCAAACTTCAGGATTGCGCTTTGGAACTCCAGCAATTACTACACGCGGTCTTAAGGAAAAAGAAATGGCAACTATCGTTGATTTAATTGATAGAGTTTTGAGCGATAGCGAAAACGAACAAAACATTTTAAAAGTTCGTTCAGAAGTAAACGCTATGATGGAGAAATATCCTCTTTTTGCTTGGTAAAAACATTAATATTCAATAAAAAAGCTTGCCTATTGGCAGGCTTTTTTTATTTGTTAAAATAATCAATTGTTCAAAGTTTTACCTAAATTTTCTCATTGAGATAGTTTTAAGAGTGTTTCTGTTTACAAAAATTCAATTTTATATAAACAAACTGACATTTTGTAAAATTTTTACTCTCTTTTATAAATTATTGTTATTCAATAAACAAATTTTGAAGAAAAATTCTTAATTTTGCAATGATTTTGTAGTAAAAAGAAATTTTGAAATGAAAATAGAAGAAAAAAAACAAGTTGTTATTCGTTTTTCGGGAGACTCTGGAGATGGAATGCAATTGGCTGGAAATATTTTTTCAGCAGTTTCTGCCGTATTAGGAAATGATATCTGTACTTTTCCCGACTACCCTGCCGAAATTCGTGCCCCACAAGGAACATTGAGTGGAGTTTCTGGTTTTCAAGTTCACTTTGGTGACAAAGTGCTGACTCCTGGTGATTCATGTGACGTACTAGTTGCAATGAATCCTGCCGCATTGAAAACGCAAATTAAGTTCACTACTCCACAAACAATAATCATCACCGATAGTGATTCTTTTGCACAAAAGGATTTGGAAAAAGCACTTTTTGCAACTAGTAATCCATTTGAAGAATTAGGCATTAAAAATACGATTATTGAAGCCCCAATTTCTTCAATGTGTAAAGAAAGTTTGAAAGATAGCGGATTGGACAATAAAGCGATTCTTCGTTGCAAAAATATGTTTGCATTAGGTTTGGTTTGTTGGTTATTCAACCGACCATTGGAACATGCAATACATATGCTCCAAAATAAATTCCAAAAGAAACCCGCTATTGCTGAGGCAAACGTAAAAGTGCTAACAGATGGCTTCAATTACGGACACAACATTCATGCTTCAGTTTCAACTTATAGAGTAGAATCTAAATCTGCTAAAGAAAAAGGATTTTATACCGACGTAAATGGAAATACAGCAACTGCTTATGGTTTGATTGCGGCTGCGGAAAAAGCAGGTTTGAAACTTTATTTAGGTTCTTATCCTATCACTCCCGCAACAGATATTCTTCATGAACTATCCAAACGTAAAGATTTAGGAGTAATTACAGTTCAATGTGAAGACGAGATTTCTGGAGCAGCAAGTTCTATTGGAGCAAGCTTTGCTGGAGCTTTGGCTGTTACAACAACTTCCGGACCAGGTATCTGTCTCAAAAGTGAAGCTATAAATTTAGCTGTTATGGCAGAACTTCCTTTGGTAATTGTAGATGTAATGCGCGGTGGCCCTTCAACAGGTTTGCCAACAAAATCAGAACAAACAGACCTATTGCAAGCTCTTTACGGACGTAACGGAGAAAGTCCATTGCCAGTTATTGCTGCAACATCTCCTGCAAACTGTTTTGACGCCGCTTTCTATGCTTCAAAAATTGCATTGGAGTGTATGACTCCTGTTATATTATTAACTGATGGTTTTGTTGCAAATGGGTCTTCGGCATGGAAAATTCCTTCATTGAAAGATTATCCTGCAATTAATCCTCCTTATGTAAATGAATCTATTGATTCTACTACATGGAAACCATATTTAAGAAATAAAGAAAACAATGTTCGTTATTGGGCTATTCCTGGAATGGAAGGTTTTCAGCATCGCTTAGGTGGATTGGAAAAAGACTATAAAACAAGTGCTATTTCAACTGATGCAAAAAATCACCACTTAATGACTGAAACTCGTCAACAAAAAATAGAAAAAATTGCAGATTCTATCCCAGAATTACAAGTGGAAGGAGATGCTGATGCAGGTTTGTTGGTTGTTGGTTGGGGAGGAACATATGGACATCTTCATTCGGCAATGGAAATTTGCAAAGAAGAAGGCAAAAAAGTTGCTTTAGCTCATTTCCAATATATCAATCCACTACCAAAAAACACAGCAGAAGTGCTTCAACAATACAAGAAAATTGTGGTTGTTGAACAAAATATGGGACAATTTGCTGGTTATTTGAAAATGAAGATAAATAACATAAACATCGAGCAATACAATCGTGTAGAAGGTCAACCTTTCAATGCTAAAGAGTTGGCAGAAGTTTTTACTAAACTATTGGAGGAATAATTTATGGAAAAAAAATATACAGCAAAAGATTTCAAAAGCGATCAATATGTTCGTTGGTGTCCAGGCTGCGGTGATCATGCCTTTTTAGCTTCATTGCAAAAAGCAATGGCTGAACTTGGAATTGCACCACACGATACTGCAGTAATCTCAGGAATCGGATGTTCTTCTCGTTTGCCTTACTATATGAACACGTATGGATTTCATACGATTCATGGCCGTGCTGCAGCAATTGCAACTGGTGTAAAAGTGGCAAATCCAGAACTTTCTGTTTGGCAAATTTCTGGCGACGGAGATGGTTTAGCAATTGGTGGTAACCATTTTATTCATGCTCTTCGTCGTAATATTGACATTAATATGATTTTACTAAACAATCGTATTTATGGTCTAACAAAAGGTCAATATTCACCAACTTCTGAACGAGGATTTGTTTCAAAATCATCACCATATGGAACAGTTGAAGATCCTTTCCGTCCTGCTGAATTAGCTTTTGGAGCAAGAGGCAATTTCTTTGCACGTTGTGTTGATGTAGACCTACAAAATAGTGTTGAAACATTGATTGCTGCTGCAAAACACAAAGGAGCTTCTGTAGTTGAAGTATTGCAAAATTGCGTTATCTTCAATGATGGTGCTCATAACGCAGTTGCAACAAAAGAAGGTAGAGCAAAAAATGCAATCTATCTTCGCCATGGTCAACCTATGATTTTTGGAGAAAACAATGAAAAAGGTTTAGTGCAAGATGGTTTTGGTTTGAAGGTTGTGCGTTTAGGTGAAAACGGAATCACAGAAAAAGATATTCTTGTTCACGATGCTCATGCACAAGACAATACTTTACATCTAAAACTTGCTTTGATGGAAGGACCAGATTTTCCTATTGCATTAGGAGTTATTCGTGATGTAGGAGCTCCAACATATAACGATAGCATTTATGAACAAATTGCTGACGTTAAAAATAAAAAGCAAACCAAATCTTTGGAAGATTTGCTTATGCAGGGAGATGTTTGGGAAGTAAAATAAAACTTTTAGTTATTCAAAAAATTAAGATACAATGAGTAATAAAATTCGTGCGGCTATTGTTGGTTATGGCAATATAGGAAAATCTGTTATGGAGGCTCTTTTGTCTGCTCCTGACTTTGAATTAGCAGGAATTGTTCGTCGTTCTGTAGCAAATCAACCAAAAGAGTTAGAAGGAATAACAATTGTTGATGATATCCAAAAACTTGAGAATGTGCAAGTTGCTATTCTTTGTACTCCTTCACGCAGTGTGCCACAAATGGCTAAGGAGGTACTAAGTTTAGGAATAAATACTGTTGATAGTTATGATATTCATTCGTCTATTTATGAATTGACAGAAGATTTAGAACCAATAGCTCAAAAAAATAATGCCGTTTCTATTGTATCTGCGGGTTGGGATCCAGGAAGTGATTCCGTTATAAGAGCTCTTTTTGAAGCCATTGCTCCTAAAGGTATAACTTATACCAACTTTGGTCCTGGAATGAGTATGGGACACACCGTGGCAGTAAAATCTATCGAAGGTGTAAAAGAAGCTCTATCTATGACAATTCCTTTAGGAACTGGTATTCATCGTAGAATGGTTTATGTTGAAATTGAAAATGGTTACGATTTCAACGAGATTGCAAATAAAATAAAAGCCGATCCTTATTTTGTGCATGATGAAACGCACGTAAATCTAGTTGACAGTGTAGATGATTTGAAAGATATGGGTCATGGCGTTAATCTTTTAAGAAAGGGAGTTTCTGGAACAACACAAAACCAACGTTTTGAATTTAATATGCAAATAAATAATCCTGCTCTTACAGCACAAATTTTGGTAGCTTGTGCTCGTGCAAGTATGAAACAGAAGGCAGGATGTTACACAATGATAGAAATTCCACCTATCGACTTTTTATTTGGTGACAGAAAACAATTGATTAAAAAATTAGTGTAAAATTTTCCTAAAAAGTCATGAGTCAAGGTTTCATTTTGAACATTGATCAATTTAATTTCTTGCTATACATTATGGCAATCACTGCTGCTATTGTCTTTGTGGTTCTCTATTTTGTTGAAGCAGGATACGGAAAAGCTATCTCTGAAAAATGGGGACCAGCTATCAACAATAAAGTTGCTTGGATACTGATGGAATGTCCGGCATTTTTAGTTCTATTGTATATTTGGTTACAAAGTGGTGATAAAAAATTCGCATTAGTTCCTTTCTTACTCTTCCTATTGTTTGAATTACATTATTTTCAGCGTTCCTTTATCTTTCCATTTATTTTGAAAGGAAAAAGCAAAATGCCCATTGTAATTATGCTCATGGGCGCAACATTTTGCGCTATAAATGGTTTTATACAAGGAGAATGGATATTTTTCTTAGCTCCAAAAGAAATGTACACCATTGAGTGGCTTACAACTCCTCAGTTTATAATTGGAGTGGTTCTTTTCTTCATAGGAATGTTGATAAACTTACATTCTGATCATGTTATACGCCACTTAAGAAAACCTGGTGACACAAAACATTATTTGCCTAAAAAAGGAGTTTACAAGTATGTAACATCTGCAAATTATTTTGGTGAAATCGTAGAATGGATAGGATTTGCTATTGCTTCTTGGTCATGGGCTGGAGTTATTTTCGTTATTTGGACATGTGCTAATTTAGTACCAAGATCTAATTCAATTTATAAACGTTACAAAAAAGAATTTTCTGAAGAATTCGACGATAAAAAACTAAAACGGATTTTTCCTTTTATCTACTAACTAAAATTAATAATTTATGGCAAAGCAATTCGATTTTTTGGTGATAGGAAGTGGTATTGCAGGATTGAGTTTTGCTTTGAAAGTTGCCAAAAAAGGCAGTGTTGCTATTCTTTGTAAAACCTCACTCGACGATACCAATACAACACTTGCACAAGGTGGTATTTCGTCTGTTACCAATACTGTTTTAGATAACTACGAAAAACATATTCAGGACACTTTAATCGCAGGAGACGGTATTTGTGAACTAAGTGCCGTTGAAAAAGTTGTTAAAAATGCTCCTGCACAAATCCAACAACTACTTGAATGGGGAGTAGATTTTGATAAAAGTCAAGATGGAACTTTTGACTTACATCGTGAGGGAGGACATTCCGAATTTAGAATTCTACATCATAAAGATCGTACAGGAGCTGAAATTCAACAAAGCTTAATTAAATGTATCAAGAATAATCCAAATATTCACGTCTTTGAACACCATTTTGCCATTGATATTATTACTCAACATCATTTAGGTGAAATTGTTACCAGACATACTCCAAACATTGAATGTTATGGTGTTTATGCATTGAATCAAAAAAATAGGCAAATAGATACGTTTCTAGGCAAAATTACTCTCTTAGCTACAGGAGGTATTGGAAATGTATATAAAACTACAACAAATCCACTCGTAGCAACAGGAGATGGCATTGCAATGGTTCATCGTGCAAGGGGTTTTATTCGTGATATGGAATTTGTTCAATTTCACCCTACAGCTTTGTATTATCAAGGTGAACGCCCTTCCTTTCTTATTACAGAAGCTATTCGTGGTTATGGCGCAGAACTAAGAACTATTGCTGGAAAAGAATTTATGCACAAATATGATAAGCGTGGTTCACTTGCTCCACGTGATATTGTGGCAAGAGCTATTGATACTGAAATGAAAAAATCAGGATCAGAACACGTGTACCTCGACATAACACATAAAAATGCAGAAGAAACTAAGGAACATTTCCCTACTATCTATAAAAAATGTCTTTCATTAGGAATAGACATCACTAAAGACTATATTCCTGTTGCTCCTGCAGCTCATTACTTATGTGGTGGCATTGCTGTTAATGAAAACGCAGAAAGTTCTATTTTGCGTCTCTATGCAGCTGGAGAATGCTCTTGCACTGGTTTACACGGAGCCAATAGATTAGCATCAAATTCACTTATTGAAGCGATTGTATATGCAGATGCTGCTGCAAAAGATGCAGTAAAAAAAATAGATAATTTAAAATTTAACCAGTCTATTCCTGATTGGAACGATGAAGGGACTCGTTTGCCAGAAGAAATGATTCTCATTACGCAAAGTTTCAAAGAAGTTCAGCAAATTATGAGTTCGTATGTTGGTATTGTGCGCTCTAATTTACGACTAAAAAGAGCTATGTCTCGCTTAGAAATTCTTTTCCGAGAAACCGAAAATCTATTTAACCGATCTGTTGTTTCTCGTGAAATATGCGAATTAAGAAACATTATTAGCGTGGCTTATCTTATTATAAAACAGGCATCAATGCGAAAAGAAAGTCGGGGTTTACACTACACTATCGACTATCCTCAAAAAAACAATTTCTAAATGCAAGCGATTGTTTTATATGCCAATAAATATCCAAAAGGATATATGGTGCATCTCTATTCGCGTGAAAATGGGCGAATAACTTGCGTTGTGAATGACACTAAAAGTAAAAAATCAACATTTAGAAAATCGCTTCTTCAACCTCTATCCTTAGTTGAAATAACACTAGAAAAAAAGTCAAATAACTCATTACCATATATTAAAGAAGGTATTCCAAGTTTTCTATATAAGAATTTGCCATATAACTACAAAAAAAATGTGATTTCCCTGTTTTTAGCAGAAGTTTTAGGACATATTCTAAAACCATCAGAAGGAGATGTTCGTTTATACGAGTTTTTGGAAAAATCTTTTCTATTCTTAGATGTAACGGAAAATAGCTGCGCAAATTTTCATTTAACTTTTTTGATACATTTAACTACATTTTTGGGGTTTAAACCAAATTTGAAATACGAAGAAAACGCCGTTTTTGATTTACAAGAAGGCGTTTTCAGTTTAGAGATTCCTACTCACAACTTTTTTCTAAGTAGAAATGATTCTAAAATATTATTCAAAATGTTACGTATGAATTATGAAAATATGTCTATTTTTCAATTTTCAGGAAAAGAACGCGTGGAAATTTTGAACCATATTTTAAATTATTACAAGTTACATTTGGAACATTTTCCAACTCCAAAATCTCTCCAAATAATGCAAGAGATTTTTAGATAATACTAGAAATAGATTACTTCTTTTCCTGTAATACTACTTAAAAGGTTGTTAGCTAAACGACTAGCTCCAAAACGGAACATATTGTTATTCAACCATTTATCTCCTAATATATGCTTTACTAACGTATAATGCTTCACTGCTTCTTCGGTAGTTGAAATTCCTCCTGCAGGCTTATAACCAACCATAACTCCTGTTTTTTCGTACCACTCCTTTATAGCATTACACATTACATAGGTTGCTTCAAGAGTAGCTGAAATATTTATTTTTCCAGTTGAGGTTTTTATAAAATCAGCTCCTAATTCCATCGCCAAAACCGATGCTTTTTTAATATTTTCAGCAGTTTTCAAAGCTCCTGTTTCAAGTATTACTTTTAGATGAGCTTCGCCACACGCAGCTTTTATTTCTTCTAGTTCATCAAAAACTTCATTGTAGTTTTTTTCTAAAAATTTGCCAACTGAAATAACTACATCTATTTCAGATGCCCCAGAGTGAACTGATAGAGCAGTTTCTGCAATTTTAACTTCTATAAAAGTTTGAGAAGCAGGAAAACCTGCAGAAACAGCTGCAATTCCTATATCTAACCTTAAATTTTCCTTTACCGTTTTTACTAACGCTGGATAAACACAAATGGCTGCTACGTTAGGAATGTCAGAAAAGTTTTTTGAGAAATTATTTACTTTTTCTACCATATTTTCAACCTTTTCCGCAGTGTCATCTACGTTCAAAGTTGTTAAATCAATTAAGTTTAGGCACTTTTTATAAACTTCTACATTATTATTTTCTTCATAATGTTCAATTATAATTTTTTTTACCTCATTTTCAACGATTTTATCGTCTACATCGCAATGATATTGTTCAAAAAGTGATTCAAATTCTTTCATATTTATATATTATTTTAATTTTTCATTTTCTAAATGTCGAGTATTATCACGTAAAGTTTTTTTCTTTAAGTTTTTTATAAATGCATCGGAAAGATCTATGTTCATTTGATTTGCCATACAAATCAAAACCCACAATATATCAGCCATTTCATCGGCTATATTTTTATTCTTTTCAGTTTCTTTAAATGATTGTTCTCCGTACGTACGTGCCATGAGTCGTGCCAATTCACCAACCTCTTCAGTTAAAATGGTCATATTTGTAAGCTCATTAAAATAACGTACTCCGTAAGTTTTAATCCAATTATCAACTTTCTTTTGTGCTTCCTCTATAGTCAATTTTTTATTCATTATTCCTTATTTTTTGTATCGATCATTATTGTAACTGGACCATCATTTACTAAAGAAATTTGCATATCTGCACCAAAAATACCAGTTTTTATTTCTTTTCCAAATAAGGAAAAAAGTTTAACACAAAAATTCTCGTACATAGGAATAGCAAAATCTGGTTTAGAAGCTCTAATGTAAGAAGGGCGGTTTCCTTTTTTCGTAGAAGCAAACAGTGTAAACTGACTCACAAGTAAAATTTCTCCATCCGATTCAATTATTGACTTATTCATCACGCCATTTTCATCATTAAAAACACGAAGATTTACAATTTTTTGCGTCAACCAATTTATATCTTCATCTGTATCCGAATCTTCTATTCCAAGAAGAACTAAAAAACCACTTCCAATAGAAGAAATTTGTTTACCTTCAACCGAAACTGATGCATTTTTAACTCGTTGAATAACAACACGCATAATATTACTTTTTTTACAAAATTACATTTTTTTATTGTGTTTTGTTA
>JAGCIZ010000102.1 GCA_017648235.1 Paludibacteraceae bacterium | reverse complement strand
TTATTCGGTATTTGAGGTATGTATATAACACACCTACGGGGCATCTACGTTGCTTTGTTTTTGACATGACTTTTGAAATTTTCTCAGGATTTCTAATCGTCAAAACCAAAGCGTAGTAAACGCCTTTTTCATATGTCTTGTCCCACCCTCCCGTTCTTCTCCGTTAGAGATAGAACTATCGGCGTAGGACTTTGCGATAATTTAGCAAATGAGCAAATAAAAGTTTCTTTTTACCGGCACAATCGCAATCAATAATCGCAAATTTCAATTGCAAAGTTAAACAAAATATTCTCTTCGGCATATAAAGTTGTGTAACAAAATGCATTTACTCTGTCTTATAATAGCGTTTTATAGAGGAATTTCCACCCGACTTTGGAGGATAGGATACCGATAGGTAGTTTTGGGACGCCGAAAACATTTCGGGCGCCCCAAAACACAACTTGCAATTAGGTTAACTTCGTTGATTTTTCTTCCGTTCGTTTTGTGTATATGCCAGCATTTACACACTCATTCGAAAATTACCTTTGTTGTTGATTTTTTTTCGCTCTCGGTGTGTATATGCGAGCATCTACACGCTTGCTTAATCGAAAAATTCACTTGAACATAAATTTCCAGTGGGCATAAAACTGAAAGTCTGTTCAGAGAGTATATTAAATGCTCATTGGATGAGTATGCCGAAATGGTTGCTGCTGCAAATGACAAAGATGGAGACAGCTTATTCTAAAAGGAGGAAGGCAACGCCTTCCTCCTTTATTATATATATAGTATAACGCACCCTCAAAAAACAACTTTTAGGTCGTCTCAAACGGCGAAGAAAAATCACAAAGTTGCCAAATTGTAGCCAAATTTAGGATTTAAGGCAAAAGAAAAAACGCTAACAACTTGTTTTGTAAGTTATTAGCGTTTCTTTCAAGTGGTGCCACCAGGAATCGAACCGGGGACACAATGATTTTCAGTACTTTGCTCTACCAACTGAGCTATGGCACCGTCTTGTTTGCGAGTGCAAAGGTATGATAACTTTTTGGTTCGTGCAAATGTTTTGATAAAAAACTTCAAAAATTTTTCATTGTTGTTTTTTTATACTATCTTCGCATCAACTTTAGTGACGGAATGTAGCGCAGTTGGTAGCGCACTACGTTCGGGACGTAGGGGTCGGGCGTTCGAGTCGCCTCATTCCGACGCTGTTAAATTTTAGGCGACAAACGGTGAAAATCGGTTGTCGTTTTTTTGTAAATTTTATTTGCTATGGATAACAAAAGGACTGACAAGGTGCATGACCCTATGGGTAGTGCGATTTATGATTTCTATCATAAGCAGAAGGTGGCGAAATTGCGTGTGTTTTCTTCTATGTTCTATGAGGATGAGATTCCTGTCCCCACGTTATTCCGTTCTTTTGACGAGATGCCTGTTCAGGAACGCAAGGCTATTGAACTTTGTCGTGGACGTGTGCTTGATGTTGGTGCCGGTTCGGGTTGCCACAGTGTCGTGCTTAAGGAGCGTGGCCTGGATGTGGTGGCTATTGATATTTCGGACTTGTCGGTCGAGGTCATGAAGGAGCGTGGCATTGATGCTCGCAACATTAACTTTTTTGATGAGTCTTTTGATGAGAAGTTCGACACTATCCTGTTGGCGATGAATGGTATTGGCATTGTTGGTAAGGTTGAACGTCTTGAGTCTTTCTTCCGCAGTGTAAAGCGTCTGTTGGCTCCGGGTGGTCAGGTGTTGCTTGATTCGTCGGACATAAGGTATGTTTTTATGGATGATGATGGTG
>JAGCIZ010000101.1 GCA_017648235.1 Paludibacteraceae bacterium | reverse complement strand
GGACTTAAAGAAAGTTCTGCTAATGTGGATATTACGGTTCGTTTAGCTTGTGATTTTCAGTCGGTGAAATGGGTGAAAGTTATAGCCTATGAACATAGAGAGGAGTTAAAACAATTGATTTCAACAATAGAAGAAGATGAATAAATTTGTAAAGTATATTATTTTATTTGTTTTGCTTGTATTATTGCAAGTTCTATTGTTAGAGAATGTTAAGGTTTTTGGCATAAATCCAATTTGCTACGTCTATTTTGTTTTGGCTTTTCCAACCTTTGTTTCCAATAAAATATTTATGCCCATTTGCTTTTTGTTGGGTTTATGTGTTGATATTTTTCTAAATACCTATGGAATTCACGCCGCAGCATGTACTGCCGTAGCATTCTTTCGACCCTTTATTGCAAAAAGAACAATTGAGTTTGATGGAATAGATTCTCTTGACGAACTTACCTTCAAAGCTTTGAGACGAAACAATTATGTGGTTTATGCTTTGAGCTTAATTTTTATACATCATTTTATCCTTTTTGCATTGCAGATTTTTTCATTAAATTTGATTTTTATGGTATTGTGGAAAACAATTTTTAGCACAATTTTTACGTTCGCATTGTTGATGGTTGTGCAAATGGTGAAATCAAAATAGATGAAAACCGATAAATATTAAAATAGACAATTTGTTATAAAAGGTACTATTATTTTAACGGTACTTGTTTTTATTGCGCAGTTGTTTTCTTTGCAAATTCTTGAAGAAGATTACAAAACCTTTGCCGATAACAATGCTTTTTTGAGAAAGACCATCTATCCTTCACGAGGACTGATTACTGATAGAACGGGGAAAATTATTGTTTCAAACAAGCCTAGCTATGATGTAATGCTAGTGATGAAGGAGATGAAGCATTTTGATACGCTTGAGTTCTGTAAAATGCTGAAAATAGATCGTGAAGTATTTGACCAACGAATTGCCGAAATCAAAAACCGTCGGATCAACCGAGGTTATTCTCCTTACTCTCCACAACTTTTTATGCCTATGCTTTCTGTTGAGGAATACGGATTGTTGCAAGAAAAGTTGTACAAATTTTCTGGTGTTTATATTCAGTCGCGTACATTAAGAGAATATGCTTATCCTAATGCAGCACAGGTTTTAGGTAATGTTGGAGAGGTGAATAAAAGAATGATTGAAAATGATGAAACCAACTATTACATGTCTGGTGACTATGCAGGGTTGAATGGATTAGAAGAGCAATATGAGACATTGCTTAGAGGAGAAAAAGGGTATGAGATTTTTCTCCGCAATTCGTTCGGAAAAGTAGTAGAAAAATATGAAAATGGACTTCATGATAAGCCAGCAGTTAAGGGTAGCGATATTCAAATATCGCTAGATATAGAATTGCAAGAATATGGAGAATATCTACTTCAGAACAAAATAGGAAGTGTTGTGGCCATTGAGCCATCAACAGGAGAGATATTGGCAGCGGTTTCTGCTCCATCGTTTTCTCCATCGTTGCTTGTAGGAGCTGAAAGAGCCGAGAATTTTAAGAAACTAAATCAGGATAAACAAACGCTTCCATTGCTCAATAGGGCTTTTATGGGTAGGTATGCTCCGGGTTCAACATTTAAGACGCTCAATGCGATGATTTTTCAACAAGAGGGAATAATCACTCCTTCTACTCGTTACCCTTGTCGAATGGGTTATTCGGTTGGACGATTTCATTTGGGTTGTCATAGTCACTCGTCTCCTCTTAATTTGGCTCAATCGGTTCAGCATTCGTGTAATGCTTATTATTGTTTTGCATTCCGTTCATTGCTTGACGATAATAAGTACGATAATATAGATACAGCTTTTGAGGTTTGGAAAAATCATGTTGTTTCTTGTGGATTTGGATATAAACTTGGAGTAGATATCCCAAGTGAAAATCAAGGGTTTATTCCGAATAGTAAAACTTATAGACGTATTTACGGAAGTTATTGGAAGTCATTAAATATTGTTTCTCTATCTATTGGTCAAGGAGAAATTCTTGCTACTCCTGCTCAAATTGCAAATTTGAGTGCTGTGATTGCAAATAGAGGATATTGGATTGTTCCTCATTTCTTAAAATCATCAACAAATGATTCTCTTTCTATTGAGTTTAAAAAAAGAGAAACTAGCTTAGAAAAATGGTGCTTTGATCCTATTATAGAGGGGATGGAAATGGCAGTAAACGGAGCAGAGGGTAGTACAGCACGAATTGCTAAAATTGAAGATATTGTAGTTTGTGGAAAAACAGGAACTGCCCAAAATCCTCATGGTGAGGATCATTCTCTTTTTATGGCATTTGCTCCAAAAGATAATCCAAAAATTGCTATTGCTGTAATTGTAGAAAATGCTGGTTTTGGCGCTACATGGGCGGCGCCAATTGGAAGTTTGATGATTGAAAAGTATCTGAAAAGAGAAATTTCTCCTAAGCGTGCTTGGATAGAGTCGCACATTACTAACGCAGATTTTGTTTCAAAATATGTCAAGGAAAATTAATGTTTATAGAAATCTGGATTGGGTGACATTATTCCTTTATTTTGTTCTATTGGGAATAGGTCTACTGAGCATTTATAGTGCAGATTATTCTCTTAATGAGAACGATAGCTCTTTGTTTTCTCGTTTCCATTCGCAATTGGTTTGGCTTTCTTTGGCACTTGTTATGGGAGTTATTATTTTGTCAATAAACGAAAAATATTTCAATTTTTTTGCCTATTTCTTGTACGGGGCCTCCATTTTTTTGCTCATTGCAACCATTGCCTTGGCTAGTAATACGAAAGGAAGTTATTCGTGGATAGAGTTTGGAGGATTTCGTATTCAGCCTGCCGAATTTTCAAAGTTTATAACGGCTTTGGCTCTTGCAAAACTTATGAGTTCTTTTGAATTCGATATATCTAAGACAAAAGATTTGATAAAGGCTGCTGCATTATTTTTGCTTCCTGCTGTAATCATTATCCTACAAAAGGAAACAGGAAGTGCTTTGGTCTTTTTCGTTTTTTTCTTTGTGCTCTACAGAGAGGGGATGTCAGGTCTTATTCTTTTGTTGGGAGTAAGTTTTATTCTTTTTTTTATTGTTGTTTTGCGTTTTAGCTATCCTATTGGCGATGGGGTAGGCTCTTGGGGCATGTTGCTTTCTTTGCTTGCATTGCTGATTTTAGATGTTGTAGTTTTGTTTTCTCAAGAGAAAAAGAATAAAACGTTAAATGTTTTCCTGATTCTTTCTTTTTGTGCTTTTGTTTGTGCTTTTGCAATTAATTTCTGGACACCATGGAGTGTGAACTACGAGTATATTGCATTTGGTTGTGTGTTACTTTTCTCATTGTTTGCTCTTATCCGATTTGTTTTTACACGGAATAAAAATTTACTTCTTGTTACTGCATTTCTACTTCTAATGTCGGGTTTTTGTTTTTCTGTAAATTACATTTTTACAGATGTTTTGGAACCTCACCAGCAAATGCGTATTAAAGTTTTTCTTGGAATGGAAGATGATCCTACTGGAACTGGTTATAATGTTAATCAATCTAAAATAGCTATCGGTTCGGGTGATTTCTGGGGAAAAGGATTTCTTAAGGGAACTCAAACGAAATTAGATTACGTTCCAGAACAAGTAACTGATTTTATTTTTTGTAACATAGGTGAAGAATTTGGTTTTGTTGGTTCGGTGATTACTTTACTTATATACATGTTTTTTCTTTTTAGGATTATTCATCTTGCAGAACGGCAATTTTTGCCGTTTAATCGGATTTATGCATATTGTGTTGTTTGTGTATTTTATTTTCACTTTCTGATTAATGTTGGAATGGTGATAGGTCTAATGCCTGTTATTGGAATTCCACTTCCTTTTGTTAGTTATGGAGGTTCTTCTTTGTGGGCATTTTCAATTATGCTTTTTATTTTGCTTAAATTAGATGCAGTACGGAAAGAACAATTACACTGATGCAAAAAGGCATAACAATCATACAAAATATTGACATTCTAACGATTGAAAAATATATAAATTGGCGTTATTTTTTCAATGCGTGGGGTTTGATTGGTGATTTTCAGAAAATTGAAAATATAGATTTGTTACAACAAGAATTGTGGATTTCTCAGTTTCCAAGTCATCTCCAAACCAAAGCGATTGAGGCTTTTCAACTTTTTACAGATGCAAAGAAGATTTTGCAAGATAACGAAGGCAAAACTTTTAATATAAGTGCTATTGTTGGTGTTTTCTCGGCATTGTCAAAGGACGAAAATATTTATATTGGCACACAAGACGGAGAAAAAAAACTACCGATGTTGCGTCAACAGACGTTGAATGAAAAAGGATTTTGTTTTTCTTTGGCAGATTTTTTAGATGCAGAACATAATTGTATTGCGTGTTTTGCAACTTCTGTTCAGCAATTGTTTCCCTCGAGAAAAGAAAGTGATCCTTACTATGCATTACTTTTGCAGACACTTTCTGATAGGTTGGTAGAGGCAACAACTGAATGGTTGCATGAGCGTGTTAGAAAAAAGATTTGGGGATTTGCTTCGGATGAAAATATTTCAATAGATGATATGAAGTGCTCAAAATATCAAGGTATTCGTCCTGCTATAGGTTACCCTTCATTGCCCGACCAGTCATTGATTTTTGAGATGGCAGAAATACTTCCACTTTATAAAATAGGAATTTCCATTACCGAAAATGGAGCCATGAATCCAGCATCTTCGGTTTGTGGGTTGATATTTTCAAACCCAAGGGCAGAGTATTTTATGATAAAAGCAATTTCCAAGGAGCAGTTTGAAGATTACGCAATGAGAAGAGGAATTCCCGTTGATGAATTGAAACGTTTTGTGCGTGTAGAAATTGTAGAGTAAATGAAGAGATTTATTTTTTGTCTGATATTAGTCTTTTTTTCGTCGTTATTATTGGCTCAAGATATGCTGATAATAGGAAAGGTTTTGGACAAAAAAGATGCTTCTCCAATTCAATCGGCAAATATTTTTATAAAGGGTACAAAACGAGGAACAAGTAGTAATCAAGATGGATTTTTTCTTCTCCGGTTGCCTGAAGTGGAGGAGTGTACGCTTGTAGTTTCGGTTATTGGGTACAAACGCAAAGAGATAAAATTGGAGTCTGTTTTGGATCAATGGGTTGATTGTTTGTTGGATGAAGAATCACTTTTTTTAGATGAAATAGTAATTTTTCCTGGAGAAAATCCAGCACATGCTTTGATGAAACGTGTGAGAGAAAATAAGTTTCGTAATGCTCCTCAGAACCATATGATTTCTTCCGTTGTGAATAAGAAATCAGATTTT
>JAGCIZ010000100.1 GCA_017648235.1 Paludibacteraceae bacterium | reverse complement strand
TATTGATCAACGTGCTTGCCATTTGTGTATCAAAGTAACTGATATGGCTAAGCAAAATACAATGGCAGCGGCAAGTGGAATGTATTTGGTTTTCTGTGATTGTGTTTGCAAACAAAAATCCGAAAAAATGCAAATAGTTGCAGCTATGACGCAAGGCGATACTGGCGATTTGATGGTAGGCAAAAACGCAATTTTCTACGATCGCGATGGATTGGATTGGGATGCTGTGGTTACAAAGATTATCGATAATCCAATTAGTATTTCGCAAGCTTTCTGGTCGCCATATAAAAGAATTTCAACGTGGGTTGAAAACTTGATTAACAAGCGAGCAGCAGAAAAAGACTCCAAAATGATGGAAGAAGCTACTGCAAAATTATCGGCAACTCCCGAATTGAAACCTGCTGCAGATGGAAGCAAATCTGCTGCTCCAGTTCCACCATTTGACATTGCTAAGTTTGCAGGTATTTTTGCTGCTATAGGTATGGCGTTAGGAATGATAGGAACGGCATTGGTGAGTGTGGCAGAAGGTTTTGCTGCATTGACTTGGTGGCAATGTATTTTGGTGGTTGTGGGCATTATTTTGTTCATATCTGGTCCATCAATGGTGATGGCTTGGCTCAAACTTCGTCGTCGTAATATCGCTCCGATTCTTAATGCAAATGGTTGGGCGATGAATGCTTCGTCGATTGTAAACATTACGTTTGGTGGTACTTTGACAGAAATTGCCAAATTCCCAAAAATAAAAATGCAAGATCCGTTTGCCAAGAAAAAAATGCCGGCTTGGAAAAAATGGTTGATAGTGATTTCCACGTTGCTTGTTTTGGCGGGAGCGGCTGTTACAGTTTGGTATTATTTTGATAGTAAAAAAGATGTAGCAACTGAAGAACCTTGCGTAGAACAAGTTGCTACGGAAGAAGTTGCCACAGAGGTGGCAGAGTGATAAAATACCTTTAGGGGCTGTTTGGTTTTGACAGCGGGTAGAAGAGGTATGTAAGCATGCAGTGCGTTGTCGGATAGCACTTTAATCATAGACGGCAAAATATAACTGGCGAAACAAATTACGCTCTTGCTGCTTAATCGAAGTATAGTAGATTAGCTTTATTCCATCGCAGATGATGGAACGAGACATCTCCCGAATGCCAAGTCCCGAAGCGGTTCGACAAGGAGGTGTAGGAAAATCGGGAATAGTTTTGGTAGGCCGTGCTGCCAAAATGAAGTTTTAGCGGATAAGGTGTCAATTGGTGGCTTCGGTCTTGTTGGCACACGAAAACTGAAGGCGAAGATAAGCATGTAGAAAGCATATTGCTTCCTCGTTTGGACACGGGTTCGACTCCCGTCAGCTCCACGAATTTGCGCTTTTTGTCAGTTCTTTTTTTGACAAAAGGGCAGTTTTGTTTTGAAACATATGTAAAAATCTGTTTTGGCAAAATTATTGTAAGCAAATAACGAAGAAACATAATTTTTAAGATGAAGAAAAAAAAGGAAATCATAGATTCAGAAAACGAACAAAAAGTTGAAATGGAATCACAAGAATCGGTAGAAAAAGAGGTCAATGCGGAAGCAACAGAACTTGAAACTCTTAAATTAGAAAATCAAGAGCTAAACGATAAATATATTCGTAAAGTAGCTGAGTTTGAGAACTATAGAAAAAACATGCTCAAACAGCAATCTGAATTAATAAAAAATGGTGGTGAACGAGTATTTATTGATATGTTGCCGTTGATTGATGATTTTGAAAGAGCCTTAAAAGCAATTGAAAAGACAGAAGAAACAGCTGCTTTGTCCGAAGGAGTAGAACTTATTTATAACAAATTTATGACCTTTTTGAATAAAAATGGTGTTAAGGAGATTCCAACTGAGAATGTTGAGTTCGATACTGATTTTCATGAAGCAGTAACAACTTTTCCTGCACCATCAGAAGATATGAAGAATAAAATCATTGATTGTGTTTCAAAAGGTTACACGATGAATGAAAAAGTTATTCGTTATGCCAAAGTTGTTGTAGGACAATAAGAGATTTTTTAAGAAAAATGGAAAAGAGAGATTATTACGAAGTGCTTGGAGTTGCAAAAAATGCAACAGCTGATGAGATAAAAAAAGCATATCGGAAAAAAGCAATAGAGTTTCATCCCGACAAAAATCCTGGAGATAAAGTTGCTGAAGAAAAATTCAAAGAGGCAGCTGAAGCTTACGATGTGTTGAGCGACCAACAAAAACGCCAACGTTACGATCAGTTTGGTCATGCTGGAGTTGGCGGCAATGGCGGTTTCGGTGGTGGCGGAATGAACATGGAAGATATTTTCTCTCATTTCGGTGATATCTTTGGCGGATTTGGAGGCTTTGGCGGATTTGGTCGTCAGCAACAACAACGTGTTAGAAAAGGGTCTGATTTGCGTGTAAAAGTTCGACTTAGCCTAAAAGAAATTGCCACAGGCGTTGAGAAAAAAATTAAGGTAAAAAAATACGTAGCATGTTCTCATTGTTCCGGAACTGGAGCCAAAGATTCTGCTACAGAAACGTGTTCTACTTGTCATGGAACAGGACGTGTAACTCGCGTGCAACAAACCATTTTGGGACAGATGCAAACACAGTCGACTTGCCCAACTTGTGGCGGCGACGGTAAAATAATCAAGAACAAATGTCCGCATTGTTCCGGAGAGGGAATTGTGAATGGCGAAGAGGTTATTTCAATAAAGATTCCAGCAGGAGTTGCGGAAGGTATGCAACTTTCTGTTCAAGGTAAAGGTAATGCTGCACGTAGAGGAGGAGTGAATGGAGATCTTTTGATTGTATTCGAAGAAGAACCTCATAGCGAACTTATCCGCGACGACAACGATTTGATTTATAACCTTTTACTCGATTTCCCAACTGCAGTATTGGGAGGAACTATTGAGGTTCCAACCATTGACGGAAAAGTGAAGGTAAAAGTAGAAAAAGGAACTCAACCTGGTAAGGTTCTACGTTTGAGAGGAAAAGGATTGCCCGATGCAAATCGTTATGGGGTAGGTGATTTGCTTATAAACATTGGCGTATATGTTCCTGAAAACATATCGTCTGATGAGAAAAAACTATTCGAAAAATTAGCAGAATCACCTAATATCAAACCTAACGCTTCTGCTTCTCGCAGTTTCTTTAGCCGTTTCAGAAACATGTTTGAATAAAGGAAATGAACTCAAAGAAATTTGTTCTTTACGACCAAGAGATTGATAATAAGGTTTCGGAAATCAAGCGATTGATTTTTTTATCAATGAATGGTGTAGTTTCCGAAAGTATTGAACAAAAAGGAGTTTTCTATAAAAAGAACTTTGGTGTTTCGCTCTATCGGCTTAAACAAATAGCCAAGAAGTTTGAAAAGAATTCCATTTTGGCTTCGCAGTTATGGAATTTACAGTATCGTGAAACGATGATTTTGGCTATTTTTCTTCAACCTATTGATGAATTTTCTTTCTTGAAAGCAACGGAGTGGAGTAATGAAATTCAAACTTTGGAGTTAGCAGAAATTGCTTCAAAAAATCTTTTTTCAGAATTGGATTTCTCCGAACAGTTAGCAGATAAATGTACAGGTGAAAACAAAAGTTTGCAAACAGCGATCAGTTTTTTCATTTTTGCAGAAATTGTAGAAAAATTAGCTGAAGAAAAGTTACTTTTGCTCGTATTGAATGCGTTTAAGAAAGCAATAGAAGGCGCAGAAACTTGTAGAGCAGTTATTGTTTTTCTGCAAAAAGTTACATCAAAAAACGAGACATTAAAACAGAGAATTTTGATTGAAATAGAACGTATGAAATCTTCGGATTTATATGCCGAACGATTGATTTACGAAGAATTGATGACACATATATTATATTCATAAAACCAAAATAAAAAAATGAAAAAGAATTTTTGGACGTTGTTTTTAGTCCTTTCTGCTTTGATTTTTTGTTGCTCTTCATGCGGCAAAAAAAGTGTACAAACTAGCGAAATAGAATCTACTGACTCTATTCGTATTTATGGAATTAAGTCGG
>JAGCIZ010000099.1 GCA_017648235.1 Paludibacteraceae bacterium | reverse complement strand
TGTAATCACTTCATAACGACCAGCTAAGAATGGAGTTCCTGCTCCATAAGATGGAACCACACGGTTCGATTCTACCATTGGGTTCGATCCAACAATACCGTCTCCTTCTCCTTGTACTGCACGCCAAGTATTTCCAACTACTGCATAAACTGTCTCGTTCAATGAACCACGGCTTATAAGTCTATTATCACTTGTTGCATCCAACTCAAAATCCCAATAACAAATCAATTCACTAGGCACTTGTCCTGCATTGTAGTGAACCATTGTCTCATTAATAGTAGATTCTGTGAATTGTTTTTTCCAAATTTGGAATTCGTCAATCAAACCATCAAATCCTGAACGAGAGAATGCCGTTCCACCCATAAAGATGAAGTGAGAAGCTGTAAGCGAAGCAACAGTACCTTTACCTTGCACAGCATCACTTACCTTACGTCCGTTAATGTAAAGCTCAACATCTTTGTTGCTAGTTGAGTTCCCGATTACAGAAATAGCAACGTGTGTCCAGTTTGCTGTTGGAATCACAAAGTTACTTGTCATTGTAGTATAGTTTCCACCAGCTGTTTGACCAGATTTCAAGATATTTACCCAATAGTCATTACCACCATTGTGAATACCACTCCACATATAACCCCAGTCAGATGTTGGCCAACTATCAGTTGGTTTACGGATATTCAACATCTGAGTACCTTGGTCTCCAAAACCAGTATTACCTCCTGCATCACCTGCATCGATAAACTGCAATGGATTGAACCAGAATGAAATAGTAATAGGAGTTGTTACACCTAAACCTGCTGCATCAAAGAATTGGCTATTTTCCACACAGAATGGTTTTTCTTGCAAACGCAATGCACGAGATGTTGTTCCATCTGCAGGGCGACCAGTATAAGTCAACGTAACTACCTCATCAGCAGTAATTTCGTTACCTTTTGCTTCTTTATCAGTTGTAAGCGTATAAATTTGAGGCATAGCTCCTACTGATTCATCAGAAATTTGAATCATACCACGACGTACTTCTGTAGTAGAGTTTCCTGCTTTTGTATATACCACTTCAACATCATAAACTCCGATGTTTGACAAAGTAGCTGTAAACGAAGCGCAATTATTGAAAGTTGCAACAGTAGTTTGTGTTTTAGCGTCTTTAATACGCCATGTTGTAGCAGGAGCATGACTTGGGTCGTCAAAAGAAATAGTAAACTCTTCTCCAGCTTTAATCACAGGTTTATCAATAGAATAACCTTCAAGGATTGTAACTGTAGAAGCATCTTTGTAGCTAGTCCATGCTATATCAGATTTTGTTACACCATCAGGAGCAACAGAACGAACACCAATTCGTACATTTCTTGTAGCATTCAAATCAAATGGAACGTCCACTGCATAACCTGCCCAAGAAGTTGTAGCTGTAATCAATTGAGCTTCTTTTCCTTCTTGTTGTGCCCAAATTTCAAAATACCAAGTGTCAACTTCGTCATTATAAGTTGGGATATAATCGCCTGATCCACTACTTCCTGAACCCGAACCACTTCCTGAACCCGAACCCGCAGTTACGTGCAATTCAAAGTCAACCATACAACCGCCATTATTAGCAGTATAATTACCTGAAGCAGTAGTTGACGTACGACCACAAGGATAGTTAGCTCCTTCGTCAACTGCATCATTTCCATCCCTT
>JAGCIZ010000098.1 GCA_017648235.1 Paludibacteraceae bacterium | reverse complement strand
CGTAACAAAGAGTTGCAGGATATTATCTCTATTTTGGGTATGGAGGAACTCTCCGAAGCAGATAAAACAACTGTGAATAGAGCAAGAAAAGTCCAACGTTTTCTCTCCCAACCTTTCCACATGGCAGAGCAGTTTACGGGAGTGCCGGGTGTAATGGTGCCAATAGAAGAAACTATACGTGGTTTCAAAATGATTTTGGATGGAGAGGTTGATCATCTTCCAGAAATGGCATTTTTGAACGTTGGAACGATAGATGATGCAATTGCTAAAGGAGAAAAATTGCTTGCGGCTGCAAAAAAAGACTAAAAGATGAAGTTGGAGATTATTTCGCCAGAAACTAAAATTGTTCACGACAATGTGACTTCAGTTTCATTGCCTGGAGAAATGAGTGCGTTTACTGTTTTGCAAAATCATGCTCCAATAATATCTTCTCTTGTAGCAGGGAAAATATCATTCTCGAAGAATGGTATGAGTTCTCATTTTCAAGTGGATGGAGGTTTTGTTGAAATAAGAAAAAATAAGATTTCAGTTTGTGTTGAAAGAGTAGTTGAAGGATGAAAAGGGCGCTAATTTTTGTGGGAATAATTTTAGGAACTTCGCTTTTGGGATATGCGATTTATCAATTGCTTGTTCCTATGTATTATTTTTCGTTGTTTCCATTGTTGTCTATTTTCTTTATTGCTCTTTCCGTAATGTCAATCGTTGCTTTTGAGTCAACGAAATTCTTGTCGGAAAACAAACTTCTTGTGGTATATTTTGTTTCAAAAATGATTAAATTGCTGTTTTGTGTCATTTTTGCAATGTTGTATATACATAAGGGGCAAGAACATAATTTGAGTTTTATAGTCTCTTTTATGGGTCTGTTTTTTGTGCATTTATGTGCTGAGATTTATTATGTATCGGCATTTTTGAAAAAGAAATGAAAAGAATATTTTACATATTTCTAGTTTTGACAATTTTCTCGATGGATTCTTTGGCAAATGCTGCGAAGGAAGAAGAGAAAAAAGTTGATGTAAAAGAGATAATATTTGATCATATTGGTGATTCGTATGAATGGCACATAACCTCTATCAACGGAAAGCACATTGCCATTCCGTTGCCAGTTATTTTGATTAGCGAACAAACAGGTTTGCACGTATTTATGTCTTCTGTTTTTCATCATGAAGAAGTGTATAAAAATTTCCAAATAGGAAAAAAGGATGGAAAATATGCAGGTAAAATAGTAGAAATTAATACTCAAGGAGAGGAAGTTCGCCCTTGGGATTTTTCTCTTACAAAAAATGCTTTAGCATTGATTGTGAATGGATTTTTGTTGGTGGTTATTGTGCTTTGGGTAGCTAAGTGGTATAAGACAAAACCAATGGAAGCGCCAAAAGGATTTAGAGGTATAATGGAAATGCTTATAATGTCGGTGCATGATGATATTATAAAACCTTGTATAGGAAAGGATTATAAAAAATATGCACCCTATCTTTTGACAGCGTTCTTCTTTATATTTTTTAACAATCTAATGGGATTGATTCCAATTTTCCCTGGAGGTGCAAATACAACGGGGAATATAGCAGTTACGATAGTTTTGGGATTGTGTACATTCTTTGCAGTTAATATTTTTGGTTCAAAGGAGTATTGGAAAGAGATTCTTTGGCCTGAGGTACCAACTTGGATGAAAGCACCAATCCCTTTGATGCCTGTAATTGAGTTGTTTGGAATTTTTACTAAGCCTTTTGCTTTGATTATACGTCTTTTTGCAAATATCATGGCGGGTCATTCCATTGTTTTGGGTTTAACATGTTTGGTGTTTATTACTGCTCAAATGGGCCCAGTGGTTAATGGAAGTATGACAGTAGTTTCTGTATTATTTTCGATTTTTATGAATTGTTTGGAGTTACTTGTGGCTTATATACAAGCATACGTGTTTACGATGCTTTCGTCAGTTTTTATTGGTTTGTCAAGAGTAGAATCGCATCATTGAAATTAAGAACTTATTATATTAATCATTAAAAAGAACAAAGTATTATGTTAGCAACAATTTTAGGAGAAGTAGTTTTGGCACAAATAGGTGCAGCGTTTGGAGCAGCTTTAGCTGTTATTGGAGCAGGTTTTGGCATTGGTAAAATCGGTTCAAGTGCAATGGAAGCAATAGCTCGTCAACCAGAATCAGCTGGTGATATCCGTACTACAATGATTATCATCGCTGCGTTGATAGAAGGTGCAGCTTTGTTTGCTATTGTGGTTTGTTTGATGGCTCTATAATCTCATTAGATTATGTCATTATTAATGCCCGAAACAGGATTGCTATTCTGGATGCTTTTAGCATTTGGAATAGTATTCCTAATTCTTGCAAAATTTGGCTGGCCGGTGATTACGGGTATGGTCGAAAAGCGAACT
>JAGCIZ010000097.1 GCA_017648235.1 Paludibacteraceae bacterium | reverse complement strand
TTTGTAGTAGATTCAAGGGGCGAAAAAGCTTATTTTTCATCGGAAACGAATCCGGAAATGGGAAAAGATATTTTTGAGATAGAACTTTATGCTCAAGCTCGCCCCGAAGCGATGAACTATTTTTCAGGAATAGTGAGAGAATCCAAATCGCAACGTCCGTTGGTGGCAAATGTGGAGATAACAGATGTATTGACAAAAAAGAAACATGTTTTTTCTTCTAATGATTTTGGAACATTTTCGGCTTATTTGCCTATAGAAAAAGAGTACGCAGTGAATGTTCACAAGAAAAATTATGTTATGTATTCGCAAACAGTTTTGCCTCAAACTCTGCAAGATCAACGATTGGTAATTAATCTTGATAGTATTTTTGTCGGTAAAAGTTTGATTCTTAATAATATATCTTATGAGATGAATTCTTATTTGTTGACCGAAAAGTCGGAGCCGGAGTTGCAGTCTATATATGATTTTATGCAGAATAATCCGCAAATTTCAGTTGAAATCGTCGGTCATACAGATAATATTGGCTCGGAACAATACAACTTGGAACTTTCTCAAAATCGTGCCGAAGAGGTTATGCGATTTTTGTGCCGAATGGGAGTTGCTGAGAGTCGCATAAAATGTATAGGAAAAGGAGAAAGCGAACCTTTGGTGTCGAACGATACCGAAGAGGGTAGGGCAATAAATCGT
The DNA here is from genome assembly GCA_017648235.1 of Paludibacteraceae bacterium. Lineage (GTDB taxonomy): Bacteria > Bacteroidota > Bacteroidia > Bacteroidales > Paludibacteraceae > RGIG9608. The sequence goes on along the minus strand of JAGCIZ010000097.1, from coordinate 836 downwards.
AGAACAGAGTTGAAAATCATAAATAAGAATTAGAAATAAAATAATAAAATGAAAAACGAAAAAGAAGGAAAAACGCTTAGCGCTTGGATTTTGAAAATAAATGGTTGGAAAATAAAAAATCATATAAAATTACCTAAAAAGTGTGTTATTTGTATAGCTCCTCACACGAGTAATTGGGATTTTGTTTGGGGAAATCTGTTTCAAAAATCAATGAAAATGAAATCTCATTTCTTCATAAAAAAAGAGTGGTTTCGTTTTCCTTTTAATCTGATAATGAAACCTCTAGGTGGAATTCCTGTTGACCGAAGTAAAAAGACGTCTCTTACTGATCAAATTGCAGAAAAGTTTTCTCAGTTTGAAGAGTTTCAGATTGCAATTACGCCTGAGGGAACAAGAAAGTATAATCCAGATTGGAAACGCGGATTTTACTACATTGCTCAAAAAGCTAATGTACCAATTATTCTTTCTTACATCGACTATAAAAAGAAAGAACTTGGTTTTGGTAAACAGATTTTTGTTACTGGAAAAATTGAAGAAGAACTTGCAGAGATTAAACGATTCTACAAGGATATAACCGCAAAAATTCCTGCAAACTTTGCTTGTTAAATGATAGATCAGCAAACCATATCTCTAATACTTGAAACTGCTCGGATAGAGGAGGTTGTGAGTGATTTTGTTACGTTGAAAAAGAAAGGTGCAAACTTTCTTGGACTTTGTCCTTTTCACAACGAAAAAACTCCTTCATTTATAGTTTCTCCGGCAAAGGGTATATTCAAGTGCTTTGGTTGTGGCAAAGGTGGAAATTCCGTTCACTTTGTGATGGAACATGAGCATCT
>JAGCIZ010000096.1 GCA_017648235.1 Paludibacteraceae bacterium | reverse complement strand
TTTCAGCACAATTAATACCTGCTGATTTGGCCATCAGATGAGCAAAGTGTTCCCAAAGACCCACATCATACAAATCCTTACGCGAAGGGAACTTTGCCACATACAAATGCTTGTTTTCATCGACTACAGAAGCCTTTGGACGGGCACCTCCCAAAGATGTACCAGGTTGAACAAGCTGCATAATCCATCTTTTCTCTGGCAAAGAATTCTTTTCTTCGCTCAGTTCAATCTCTTGACTGGCCGCAATCAACTCACGGATACTGGCTATTGGCGGAATCTGAAGTTCATGGGCGCAATTGATAAATTCTCCATCCAGAGACTCCTTAAAACGGAAACCTCCCATTCGGGTAGCATCATCAATACCAAGAAGATAATCCATTGACGAGAGTCTTCGTACTGGACGCTTCTCTTCTGCTGCTAGTATCTGTTCACGACGAAGTACCAACGTACGTCCCCAACGGTCGGGCAAGGAATCGGAAAAACAACCGAATATATCCTTACCGGGTTGGCCATATTGCATACCCACATAGTTGTTGAGGTCATCACTCAATGACACACTACCATGCTTCTTCAACCAGGAAGGTTCAAACTTGAACCCATAAGTCTCCCCTCCACGAATACTGTCCATGGTAAGTTCTCCAACCAATTCTATATTTTCTAGCCAATCGAAATCGGCAAAGACAAATAATCGTTTCATACGTTACACCTTTTTAGTTGCTCTTTCCCTTCTCTTCAACTGCAAATCCTGCAATCCTCTACCTATTGGATCTTCCTTTGCTATCAGTAGAATATCATCATCAAGCTGGAGTGCATAGAGTACACGCAAATAGATGCCGATGCTGACAGTTGGCAAACCCTTCTCTACACGAGACAAGGTGAGTTCGGAGCATGTAGCACGTTCTGCCACCTGTGCCATACTCAGGTTTCTACGAAGTCGGGCAAGCTTTATTTGCTCACCTACGATTTGCATCTTCTCCGTAAGCTTTCTGGGAAGCTTAGTGCTCATTGTATTCTTTGTCATATCATCTCAACATTTATTTCCGTATGCAAAGATACAACTATTTCCTTATTTTATGATAGGTTGATTGAATTATATTCGATTTAAAACCCACATTTAACGTATTTTACCCACAAACCTGCCATTTCAATAAGGAGAAAAGCATTATCAAGCATCAAGTTTATGTTAAAATCATGTATATATACATGTAATCTAAACCCGAAAATTAAACTCAAATCCACTTCCGTGAAAAGCAAATGAGTTTAAGTTTTATCATATATATGTATATGTCAATTTAAACCTAAACTTAAACTCAAAGACAATCCAAAAACAGAGATTATCTACTAACTATCAAGGGAATACGAAGTAACCACCGATGAGATTCTATACAATATCTTTCAAATGTTCCAGAACGCTTCCAAATGATTTTTCAAGCAAATTTTGGCAGATTTTGGCCCAAATTTTTTCTGGTCTTTAATGCCGTCATTGTAATTGTTAATCTAAATAGAGAAAAACAGCATAAAATCGGATAAAATACTGAGTGATAGTATTTAATAAAAGTTAAATATGTTAAATCTCAACTTTTTAAAGAAAATTTCTTTCTCCTTTCTGAAATTAAAAATTATCTTTGTAATACGTTGAAAATATGGGAGTTATGAGCTTGGCTCAAATTTTATTCCTATTTTTCACAAATTACTGATTATCAAAATGTTAACTTTGTTGCATCGGCAAATGATTTGTTGTAAACAACTGTAACTAATTAGAGTCAACTATAAGGAAGTCGCTGAATTTCAGCGGCTTTTTTGTTATCCATATTCCAGACAAGTCGGGTAAACACCCGTTTTTCACCATATTTTTCTACCGTATTTCTACCGCGGAACATTAACTTGTTTTTCCGCGATGTCACAGGGACGCACTTGTTTACATGTGTTGACAGTCGTTTACGTGGATTGACAAAAAAGAGGCGAAATAAAGCGAAATAATCGCATTAAAAATAGAAAAATATGAAAGTAAGAAAAATTTGCCAATGGTGCGGCAAACCATTCGTCGCACAGAAGACTACAACATGTTTTTGTAGCCACCGATGTTCAAGTCTTGGATACAAGGAAAGAATCAGAGAACGTAAACGTGAACTGAAAAAGATGCAGGAGATTTTAACACCAAAGTCAGCTGCAGAGGGACAAGATTTCCTTTCTTTTGCACAAGTAGCAACACTTATGGGTGTAACACGTCAGTACATTTATAAGCTTGTCAAGGAGAACAAACTTCGCGCATCTCGTATCAGCGGAAAGAAATCTTTTATCCGAAGAGCAGATATAGAACTGATGCTAAAATCTAAACCTTATGAGAGAATCATGCCCAAAGAGGATTTGGAAATTACCGAATACTACACAGCAGAACAAATTGCTGAGAAGTACAAAGTAGCTCCCAAATGGGTTTGGACTTACACTCGTGAACACAACATTCCAAAAGTTAAAATCCGTCAGTTTAACTATTACAGCAAAAAGCATATTGATGCAGCTTTTGCAAAATACAATGTTGATAATGATCTAACCGAATGGTACACTCCAGAAGAAATTCAGGAGAAGTACGGCATGACTCGTATTGCAATACGTTCACAAGTCTATCGTCACAATATACCATCAAAGAAAGAGCATGGTCTAATATTGTATTCCAAGTTGCATTTCGACCTTTCTAAATCGACAGAGAAGGAAAAGGATGAAGCATACTACACCGTGCAAGAAGCAATGAAGAAATACAATATGACTCGTGACTCGGTTTACAACACTCTTTCCTTCCACGAAATCAAAAGAGAGAAGAAAGGACGCTTCGTGAAGTTCTTGAAAGTGGACTTTGACCGCGTAATGGGAGTGAAAAAATAGCAGAAATTCCAAATGACTACAGAAATTATAAAATTATTTCATGCTGAATGATT
>JAGCIZ010000095.1 GCA_017648235.1 Paludibacteraceae bacterium | reverse complement strand
GATTCGTTGTAGGTATCGCTGCAGAAAGCAAAATTGGAACTCGAAAATCACGAATTTATTTTAAGTGGTACTGCTCAATATTGCAAATATACTGACATTGCAATGAATGTTGATTTTGCAACAAACAAATGGGTGATTTCGGAAGTTTTATCACTTGTTCCTGCGGAGTATGCTTCACTTTTGGACGGTGTAGAAGTGGATGGAGAGTTGTTTTTGCAAGGCAATGTAGATGGAGTTTACAACGATTCTACTTTCCCAAAAATTTCAGCCCAATTACTTCTTGAAAATGGAAAGGGTTGCTACGAAGGTATCCCTTATCGTTTGAGAGATATTTTTGCGGATTTATCGGCAAATGTTGATTTGAATGAGGGTGCACTTTCATCCGCAAAAATAAAAAAACTGTCGGCAAAGACCGGAACATCCAAGTTGCAAGCATCGGGTATAGTGAATGATTTAATGGGAGCTTTGCATTGCGATTTGCAACTAATGGGCGATGTGAATTTACCAGAGTTGAAACCTTTGCTTGCGGATATGAATGTGCAGCTTCAGGGTCGAACCAAAGCCGACCTAAATGCACGTTTCGCTCTCGACGATGTGATAAATCTTAATCTAAAAAAGATTTGCGCTTCGGGTAATATTGCTCTTAGCAACCTTGACGTGGTGTATGAAGATAGCATGTTTGTGAAGTCACCGGATTTGTCGCTAGCATTTAGTTTGCCAAGTAAACGGGAGAATAAATTGGCAGAGGAACTTATTGAAGCAAAAATATCGTCGTCGGCTATAGATTTTGTGATGGCAGAAACTCTTTCTGCAAAAATTGAAGCTGCAAACTTAGATCTTGGTATCTCTAATATTTTAGATACAAAGGTTATTCCAACCTTGGCATGTAACTTTGATATGCAACATCTTTCAGCAGAGATGGACACAATAGCAGCCGATGTGGAAAAGCCAAGTGGAAAAATTGCATTCTCGCCATCGTCTCGCAATAAGAAAAATCCTCATTTGGAACTAGAATATAGTAGCGAATCGTTGGCTGCAGCAATGGGTCAATTTCTTGATGTAAAAACAAAATACATTAAGATGGTTGCATCTACGACATATAACGAGAAACAGGATAATGCTTATTTGAAATGGAATCCAACGTTTGGCATCGATTTTAACGATGGAGTTGTTCAAATGGCTAGTTTGTCACACAAGGTGCAAATTCCATCTATAAAATTCAACCTTACTCCACGAGATTTGTACATTGGTGATAGTAGAATAATTATTGCTGATTCCGATTTCAAACTTAGCGGCCATGCCACAAATATCCGTAAGTTTATAAATAAAAAAGGTGATTTAATCGGAACGTTTGATTTTGTTTCGGATAAAACCAACGTCAACCAATTGCTTGATTTGGTAAGCGGTTTTGGTGTAGAAGAAGAAGTCTTAAGTGAAACAACTGCAGAAGTTGTAGAAAAAGAGGAGGCAACGAAAGAAGATAATCCGTTTATGGTGCCTAAAGGTGTTGATTTAACTTTAAATACAAAAATCAAAAAAGCTATTTTTGGAGATATATTAGCTGAAAATCTTGGTGGAAAGTTGATGGTAAAAAATGGAATTGCCATACTCGAGCAGATGGGCTTTACGTGTGATGCTGCTAATATGCAACTTACGGCAATGTATCGTTCCGATCGCAAAAATCATCTTTTTGCAGGACTTGATTTTCACTTGCTAAATATCGATATTAAGCAACTTATTGATATGATTCCAGATATTGACACGATTGTTCCAATGCTGAAATCATTTGAGGGTCGAGCAGAGTTTCATCTTGCTGCAGAAACATACATGAAGTCAAACTACGATTTGAAAATGTCAACACTTCGTGGAGCAGCTGCCATAGAAGGAAAGGATCTTGTGTTACTTGATAGTGAAACGTTTGCCAAGATAGCAAAACCGCTAATGTTTAATCGCAAAACTAGAAACCTGGTAGATAGTATCAGTGTAGAAGCTACTCTTTTCCGCAATGAAGTTGACCTTTATCCGTTTGTGATGTCGATGGATAAATATTCAGCAGTAGTAGGTGGTCGCTATGATTTGAATCAAAACTACAATGCTCATATCGAAACACTTTCGCCTATTCGTTTGGCGTTGAGGGTTTCGGGTAATGCGGCAAATCTTGATGATATGAACTTTGATTTGGTGAAAACCAAGTATAGCGATATGTATAAACCCGAAAAACGCAATGCATTGCAAGAAAGAACTCTCGCGCTGAAAAAGTTAATTTCCGATGCGTTGAAAGCAACAGTAAAGGAATCTTCAGAAACTGATTGAAATGAAGTTTTATTTGAATAAATACGTTGAATACGGAAAGATTGTTTGCCTTCACTATGGCGAACAATCTTTTTGTATGAAAAAAGAGTCGGAAACGGAATGGTCTTTTTCGACAGATGATAAAATAGATGATTATTACTATTCGGTTAAGAACTCAGACGGTGAACTGATAGAAATAAGTTTATTAAAACGTCAAGTTCCATCGATTAAATCAGTAAAAAACATTGAGATTTACGACGATTTTTTGATAGGACCTGATTCTGTTTTTCAAACCATCCCGTTTACGGACATATATTTTCCTCATAAGAAGCAAAAAGAAGCAGTTCAAAAACAAGGTTGGGTTTTACAAATATTTGCTCCAAATATTGATAAAAATCAACAACTTGCTATGGTTGGTAGTGGTGTTTCTTTGGGAGATTGGAAAGTAAAAAATGATCTAATTTGCAAGTACATCGGTAAAGGTTGGTGGTCGGTGATATTGAATAATGATCTGCAAAATAGTGCAATTGAGTACAAATTTGTTTTTATAAATAAGAGGACAAAAAAAATTGAGAAATGGGAGAATGGCGAGAATCGTATAAATACTTTTGTAGCCGATAATAAAACCCATATCTTAAATTTGCGTTTTCGTCAAGACTATGATTTTCACGCATATGGAACAGCAGTTCCGGTTTTTTCCTTACGTGGTAAAAATGGTTGGGGTGTAGGAGAATTTCTTGATATAAAAAATTTGTCGGATTGGGCATCAAAACGTGGCATGCGGGCTATTCAGCTTTTGCCAATAAATGATACTACTCGAACAAAAACTGATTCAGACTCTTATCCTTACAGTGCTAACTCAATTTATGCACTTAATCCGCTTTATCTAAATTGTTTAAAAGTAGGAACATTGAACGATAAAATCGCTCAAAAACAATTTTTAGAAAAAGCAAAAGCTTTGAATAAAAAAGAATTTGTGGATTACGGAAATGTTTTGAATCTTAAGCTTGATTATTTGCGGCGGTTGTATGCACAAGAGTACGAACAAATTTTAGCTGACATAGAGTTCCAACTATTTTGTTCGCAAAATAGGAATTGGCTTCTCTCTTATGCAGTTTTCTCTTGTTTGCGAGATAAATTTTCAACATCCGATTTCTCCAATTGGGGAGAATATTCTAATTACAATGTCGATGAAGTCGAGCAATTTGCAAGCGAAAATAAATCAAAAGTAGAGTTTTACTATTTTCTACAATTTCATCTGTCCAAACAGCTGAAAGAGGCATGCGATTATGCACATCAAAAGGGTATAATGATAAAAGGCGATTTGCCTATCGGGATAAGTGCTGATAGTGTAGATGCGTGGATTTCTCCACATTTATTTAATTTGCAACAACAAGCGGGAGCACCACCCGACGATTTTTCTAGAGAAGGTCAAAATTGGGGTTTCCCTACCTATTGTTGGGAGGAGATGCAGAAAGATGGATACCTTTGGTGGAAAAATCGTTTTCAAAATATGCAAACCTATTTTGATGCTTTTCGCATTGATCATATTTTGGGATTTTTCCGCATTTGGGAAATTGAAAGGACTGCTCTTTGGGGAGTTTTAGGAACGTTCAATGCGGCTTTACCGATGTCGGTTTCAGAGATAGAGAACTTCGGTATAGGGTTTGATAGAAACCGATTTGCTCAACCATTAATTTCGGAAGTCTTGTTGGATAAAACATTCTCTGCTGAAGAAAAAGATTTTGTGAAAGATACTTTTCTTTGTCAGCAAACTTTCTCCGAATTTTCCTTTAAACCAGATTTTTGTTCTCAACAGAAAATGGCACAATTCTTTGAAAGAAACCCGATAAAATCGGTCGATTTTCAAAGAAAGGTATTGCAGTTGTATACAGAAGTTCTTTTTGTAGAAGATCATTATAAGAAAGGATTTTTTCATCCTCGAATTAATGCTTTTGAAACGGAATCTTTTGGTCTACTTACTAGCGAAGAAAAAGATGCATTCCTCAAATTACATTACTATTTTTATTACGAGCGACACAATGATTTTTGGCGCAGAAAGGCATTAGAAAAGTTGCCTCTTTTGTTACAAAATGTTGGTATGCTAGTGTGTGGAGAAGATTTGGGAATGATTCCTCAGTGTGTGCCCGATGTAATGAGTTTGTTAAATATTTTGACCCTTGAGGTGCAGCGAATGCCGAAAAAATGTGGAGAGGAGTTTGTCGTTCCGAAGCAAACACCATATCTTTCTGTTTGTACAACTGGTACTCACGACACTTCAACACTGCGTGCTTGGTGGGAAGAAAACTATGACGCAACAAAACGGTATTATAATCAAGTTTTGAATCTTGATGGCGATGCTCCTGAAAAGTGTTCTACGGAAATAGCAAAAATTGTTGTTGAGCAACATTTGAATTCAGCAAGTTTGTTTTCTATCCTGCCCGTGCAAGATTTTTTGGCAACTGATGAAAAATATCCAAAAACTATCCCTACAACGGAGAGAATAAATAATCCGGCAAATCCACATCATTTTTGGTGTTATCGTTTGCCAAAAGAGTTGAAATAATCTTGTTAAGAAATGAACGAAATAACATTTAACAAACCATATTTGACAGGAAAAGAGACCGCTTATATCTGCGAAGCTGTAAAAATGATGCAACTTTCTGGAAATGGAGAGTTTACAAAACGTTGTCAGAGTTTTTTTGAAAAGAAATATGGTTTTAAGAAATGTTTACTCACAACGTCTTGCACCGATGCGTTGGAGATGGCGGCT
>JAGCIZ010000094.1 GCA_017648235.1 Paludibacteraceae bacterium | reverse complement strand
CTTTAGGACCAAGTGTTACTTTTACAGCATTTGCCAACTCGTCCACGCCTTTTTTTAATTGGTCGCGAGCATCGATATTAAATAAAATCTCTTTTGCCATAATATTTTTTCTTATCTCTTCTTTTTACAATTAACCCAATACTGCCAAAACGTCACTCTGACGCATAATCAAATATTTTTCTCCATCAAGTTCCAATTCTGTTCCTGCATATTTGCCATAGAGAACTTCGTCGCCTGTTTTGAGAATCATCTCTTCGTCTTTCGTGCCACAACCAACAGCCACAACTTTTCCTTTCAATGGTTTTTCTTTAGCAGAATCAGGAATAATGATTCCTCCAATAGTTTTTTCTTCTGCAGCCGCAGGACTTACCAATACACGGTCTGCCAATGGTTTAATGTTCATATTTTTCTGTATTTTAAAATTAAAAAATTATTATCTACTCACGTTCTTTATCATTTTCTGTGCCAAAATCGGATTTCGAAGATTTTTTTGCACAAAATGTCATTTTGTCACAAACAACTAATTACTTCCTCTGCCATCTGCAAAGTATCTAACTTGCCAATATCAAGCAATTGAAGATTTTTATCTACCACTGCTTTTATTTCTACCTTATCGGCTATGGACAGATAAAAATCGATGATTGAAAACTTAGCACCAAAAGAACTGTCCATCAAAGGAAAAATCTCCGGAGAAAACAACTGAATCCCCGAGAAAGCATATTTCTCACACTTATCAACATCCAAATTTGGAAACGGAGATTTCACTTCTCCAGTTTGCATATTTGTCCACCCAACCAATCGCTTTGCTTCATCAAATAACAAATAACGCGACGTTTTACGCTCATTAACAAGCAAAGAAACTTTTGCCTTTTGAGCATTTTCAGCATAAAATTTCTGCAAATCTACATTTGAAAGGATATCAACATTATGAATCAGAAAAGGCTCTTTATCTGCAAAAAAATGAGCAGCGTGCTTTACTCCTCCGCCCGTTTCTAGTAACAAATCTCGCTCATCCGAAATGTCAATCTTCAGACCAAAATTATCATTCTCACGAAGAAAATCTACAATTTGGTCTGCAAAATGGTGAACATTTATTACCAAATGATCAAATCCACTTGCTTTCAGCTTCATAATTTGATGTTCCAAGAGCGGTTTCCCTTTTATTGGAACCATTGCTTTTGGCATCGTATCGGTTAAAGGTTTTAATCGAGTGCCAAGACCTGCAGCAAAAATCAGTGCTTTCATTTTTCTTCGTATTTCTTTTTTGTACTAAAAATTTCATAAGCGAACCTACAACGCAAACAATCTTTTCTGTCGCAATACTGTTTCTTCAACTGAATTACGGCCTGAGAATCAAATGCCGAATTGATTTCAAAATTCAATGCAGAAAAGTGCGAAATTATAGCATTATTTTCCGGCTTGATTTTTTCAAGAAAAGAGAGTGCACGTTCGCAAAACTCAACGTTGTTGTAATGCTTGCCGTAAACAAAAAGCATGGGAACAACAACATTTATGAGCAATATATCAATGGAGGAATCGGAAAGATTTTTTGGAGAATACTTACTCTCCTTTCCAAAAACGTAGTGAGTTTGCCAATATGTGGAAACTTCCACCTTAAAAAGCTGACGCAGAGAAGCGATTTCTTTCGTCTCCAAAATTTTTGAAAACAAATGCGACGATTGAAAAATCAACTTTGCAAACTGAGCCAAACGAACATAAGGAAAATTTGTTGGACGTAATCTCAGCATTTTCCAAAGATGAGCATCAATTGGTTTTAGTTGAAATTTCTGAGAAAGAAACAGGTATTCTTTTTTCAGTGTTATCACGTAATCATCGGTAACAACTGTTTCTGCTAGCAATCCCGACTGCCCAAACAACATTGCCTCCAACTGAAAAAGATTGTTTTTATGTTTTTGCAAATATTTCAATGGCAAAGACTTGGACAAGAGAAAAAATGCTTCGGAATTTTTACCAAAACCAAAACTTCGAGCCAAAAGCCAATAGAAAGTCTGCGACCAATCGTTATTGTTCTGCAACAAAAGAGCATCTATCTCCTCTTTTTTTCGTTGCAACCGCTCCACCAAAAGTGCATCCAACCACATCTTTTTAGACAAAGGTGTTAAACTCTTTATCTCTTTTTCACACTCAATCCGCCTAGATGAAAGTGAAACCAATGAAATCTCTTCTACCATTTTTGGCGAAATAGGCAAAATAAGTTGCGGGATTTTTTCTCCGTTTTCACTGTACACATCACAATCACATTCCATTACAACGTGCAGAATAACACTATTGTAAGCAGGATTTTTATCGTGATGATGCTTATTCCAATCACTTGAACGCAGATGAATTTCTATATCTCCTGCCCAAAGTGTCTCTCCAATACGAATTTTGGCATTGAACATGTCGGCTCCCGAATCGGTATTAAGCAGACCAACATCAATAATCTCCACCTGTTCGCCATCTGTGGTAAAAAGCGCAGAAGAATCGAACAACTTTTGTTGCCAGATATACTGAAGTTGCTTTTCGTTCATTTTCCTAATTGTAATATTTTATTATCTCCAACATTGCTTCCTACGCTTTCTTTTTTGAAACTGTCCGAGGAAATACTATAACTCATATACGTCCTTAGTCGACTAGCCCGATGTCTTTATTTGCAGACCTGAGGGTTATGACTGTAACTTCTGGATTGACACCTATGCGGAACGGAGCCGTACATCCAAGTCCAACATTGATGTATAATGTCTGCTCTCCGTTGTCATACCTGCCAGCAATCTCATCAAATGACCATTTGGCTGGAGTCCAACCGAAAATCTTGATCTGTGCACTATGAGTGTGTCCGGAAAGAGTCAGAGGGATATCTGTTTCTGACAATACCTCAGCTTTCCAATGGCTCGGATCATGTGTCAGTAAAATTCGGAATCCATCAGTTTCCTTCATTGCTTTTTTCAAATCCCCGTGATGAATGGTAGGAAAGCCTTGGTTGTCGAAGTTGGCATTGTCCACACCTATAAAGGTGATCTTTGAACCGTCTATTGACTCGATTACAATATTTTCGTTTCTAAGAAGCTTCCAGCCAAGAATGTTTTCCTGGTATTCAGCAAGTTCATCTACAGCCATTTCTCTGTTGATATTATGCTTGCTGTAGATCATAAAGTCGTGATTACCAAGCACAGAGAGAACTCCATGTATAGCGGAAATTTTTTTGAGGATATCAGTGTATGGTTCTGCTTCACTTTTTCCAATAGTGACCATGTCTCCAGTAAAACAGACAATATCAGGAAACTGCTTATTTATCTCTTCAATAAATATATTGAGGCGTTCAGGTGAGTCGTCAAAAGTAGAAAGATGTAAGTCCGAAATATGGACAATCTTAAACCCGTCAAATGCTTTTGGTATATCCTTATGAGTATATTCAAGCGCGACGGACTCAACCTTCCATCTGCCCCAGAAATACCCATAGGCCAGTGCGCTCCAGAATAATATTACAATTATGAGAGATGCAATTCCGAAATATCTATATGGTAGCCCTACTCCGGCAATCTTACAGCCTATCCACCCTAAAAGCCAAAGAAAGTTTGGTACTATTGCCAGAATAAGGCCGGCTATTATGCATAGAATTATCAACATACTTTGATTATTGTTCATGATATGGCATTGTTAAGTGCGTCTCTTCCAGGTCAGAGGCAGTGTACTTCACTTCCTGCGTCTTTCCGAGTTCGCTTTCTCTTTTGAAGTTGTCCCGTATTTGATTCGCTGGATTTGTGCTATTGCTTCTTCCCGAAAGTAAGGATGCAATGATTGCTCCTCGATTGCTTTTTTGCAACCCTCGCTGTTCCTGCAGTGAAAATCGTTCAAATAATAATCTTCCATCTTCTATTCCTTTTGCTATTTTTTATACATCATTTAGTGTAATACTCTATCTTGCGAACAGTTATCACCTGTGCATCACCCGAAATAGCATCGTATGAAGTGCGAGTTACCCAATTTCCAATGCTATCGTATTCATAAGTATAGGTACGTTTTTCCACCAACTCTTCATCAGCATCAAAAACCTCCTCTTGAATCAAACTAGCTTTCTCGTTGTATGTATAAATCCATCTACCGAGAACATTCTTCTCATCGTCATAAAGCACTGATTTCGTTATTTTTCCCGCAGAATTGTAGTCAAAAGTTTGTTTGGTGAACATTCTATTCCCGTTCTCATAAAAGCAAGTTGTATGCTCAACTTCGAGTGATGCAGAATTGTACTTTGACAAATGGCTAACCTCCAACTCTTCATCCTTATTGAACTCCAATTGCTCCAATATGTTTCCATTTTTATCGGTAGTGTAAACATATTTTGAAATCATATTGTCTGACGAATCGTAAAAAGTTTCATCTTGTATGTTCCCATTTTTATCGTAGTGAAACTTGCCATAATCAACAACCATCTTATCTTGATTGTAATTAACCGATTCAACACAATTTCCGTTCTTATCATAATTGTAGATTCTGCGAGACACATCATCATTGAACGACCAAAATTCCTCTATGCGATAACCGTTCTCGTTATAAACAATGCGCCCCAAAGCACCAATTGTATCTCCCTTAATAACTTCGCCCAAATCGTACGTCGCACGATAATTGGTTATTCTGTACGACTTCACCTTGCCGAGTAAATCATCATTTTCCCAATCGGTAGTTTTTTCTTTTTTAGTTTGACACGCAGCAAGAAGCAAGATTACGACAAAAAAACAAAAACTCTTTTTCATCATTTTTTTTCTATAAAAAAACATAAAACTATTTAG
>JAGCIZ010000093.1 GCA_017648235.1 Paludibacteraceae bacterium | reverse complement strand
TATTTGGTATCAAGGAGAATCTAATGCACATAATATTGAGGCACATGAGAAGTTGTTTGGACTTCTAGTAAAAAGTTGGCGAAAGTTTTGGAACAACGAGGAAATGCCTTTCTATTTTGTTCAACTTTCAAGCATTAATCGCCCTTCTTGGCCTTGGTTTAGAGATAGTCAGCGTTGTTTGATGAACGAGATATCTAATACTGCAATGGCTGTTAGTTCAGATAAAGGTGATTTTTGGGATGTTCACCCAACTCAAAAGAAAGAAATCGGGGAACGACTCTCACTTTGGGCTTTGAGTAAAACTTATGGTTACAAAAAAGTGATTCCTTCTGGCCCTTTGTTCAAAGAAGTTGTTTTTAAGAAAACTTCTGCTTTGGTTTCTTTTACTTATGCAAAAGGGCTTCGTTCTTCAGATGGAGAGCCTTTAAGAACTTTTGAGATCGCAGGAGAAGATGAGGTTTTTTATCCAGCAGATGCTGAAATTAAAGGTGATAAAGTGAAGGTTTGGAGCAAAAATGTGAAAAATCCAAAATTTGTCCGTTATGCTTGGCAACCTTTTACTGATGCCAATTTGGTTAATGCTGCAGATTTGCCGGCGTCGACATTTAGAAGCAAATAGATATATTCTAAACGAATGTAACTAAAATCTATTTTTTTAGTGTTTTTTTTTACAAAAAGATATTTTTTTTGACGGTTTGGTATTTTTTTTCTACTTTTGCAGTCTATTTAATGATAAAAATTAAAATATATAGTTATGAACGTAAAAACAGTTTTAGCAGATTTACAAAGAAGATTTCCGAATGAACCGGAATATCATCAAGCAGTAGAAGAAGTGTTGGGAACTATTGAAGAAGTTTACAACCAACATCCAGAGTTTGAAAAAGCAAATTTGATTGAGCGTTTGTGTATTCCAGATCGCGTGTTCACATTCCGTGTGACATGGACAGATGATAAAGGAAATGTTCAAACAAATATGGGTTATCGTGTTCAACACAATAATGCTATTGGTCCTTACAAAGGAGGTATCCGTTTTCACTCTTCAGTAAATGTGGGTATTTTGAAATTCTTGGCATTTGAGCAAACTTTCAAAAACTCTCTTACAACTCTTCCGATGGGTGGTGGTAAAGGTGGTTCTGACTTCAGCCCAAAGGGAAAATCAAATGCGGAAATTATGCGTTTCTGTCAAGCATTTGTTCTTGAATTATGGCGTCATATTGGTCCTCAAACTGATGTTCCTGCAGGTGATATTGGTGTTGGTGGCCGCGAAGTGGCTTATATGTACGGAATGTACAAAAAATTGGCTCAAGAAAATACTGGAACTTTCACTGGTAAAGGTTTAGAATTTGGAGGGTCTTTGATTCGTCCAGAAGCTACAGGTTATGGAAATATCTATTTCTTGATGAATATGCTTGAACGCAAAGGAATCAAAGATTTGAAAGGTCAAACTATTTGTATCTCTGGTTCAGGAAATGTTGCAACATATACTGCTCAAAAAGCAATCGAGTTGGGAGGTAAAGTAGTAACAATGTCGGACTCAAATGGATATATCTATGATCCAGACGGAATTACTAAAGAAAAATTGGATTACATTTTTGAATTGAAAAATGTATATCGTGGCCGTATCAAAGAATATGCTGAAAAATATGGCTGCAAATACGTTGAAGGCGGACGTCCTTGGGGAGAAAAATGTACAATTGCATTGCCTTCGGCTACACAAAATGAGTTGAATGGAGAGGATGCAAAAAAACTTGTTGCAAATGGCGTTATTGCTGTTTCTGAAGGAGCAAATATGCCTTCGACTCCAGAAGCAATTGAGGTTTTCTTGAATGCAAAAATATTGTATGCTCCTGGAAAAGCAGCTAATGCTGGTGGTGTATCAGTTTCAGGTTTGGAAATGACTCAAAATTCTATGAAAATTTCATGGACAAAAGAAGAAGTTGATTCAAAACTAAAAGCAATCATGAAAGATATTCACGAAGCTTGTATTAAATATGGTTCAGAAGCTGATGGTTATGTGAACTATGTTAAAGGTGCAAACATTGCTGGATTTATGAAAGTTGCAAAAGCAATGATGGCTCAAGGAGTATTGTAATATGATATTTTGACTGAAAAGAAAAAGGAGAAATAAATCAGTTTCTCCTTTTTTTTGTACATATAAAAAAGGTGATTATTCCTTATAACGGTCTTCCCATAGAAAGTTGAGCCATTCTCCCATTTTTTTCTCTTGCGGAGAACCTTGAATTTCCCAGAACTTTATTGATTCTGCTTCGCTAGGTAAAAAATCTTGTTTTGCAAAATGGTTTTTATAATTGTGAGAGTATTTGTAGTTTTCGCCATAACCAAGCTCTTTCATTAGACGAGTCGGTGCGTTCCGAAGGGAAAGAGGAACGGGTAAATTACCCGATGATTTAACAAAATCCAGTGCTTTGTCAATTGCAAGATAGGCGGAATTACTTTTTTGGGATGCGGCAAGATAAATAGTGGTTTCAGCAAGAATTATTCTTCCTTCGGGCCAACCAATTTTTTGTAAGGCATCAAAGCATGAATTTGCAAGCAGTAATGCATTTGGATTTGCTAGCCCAATATCTTCTGCTGCAGAAATGATGAGTCTTCGAGCAATGAATTTAGGATCTTCGCCACCAGCAATCATTCTTGCCAACCAATATATAGCTGCATCAGGATCGCTCCCACGAATAGATTTTATAAATGCAGAAATAATATCGTAATGTAATTCTCCGTTTTTGTCGTAATCGGAAAAATTTTGTTGAAGTTTTTCGGTAATAAGGTCGTAGGTAATTTCAATATCTCCGTCAGGGATGGAGTTTGTTAC
>JAGCIZ010000092.1 GCA_017648235.1 Paludibacteraceae bacterium | reverse complement strand
TATCCTCATGGTTGGAAGGCCTACATTGACGATGTGCCACAAGAACACTTTCGGGTGAATTATGTTTTGAGAGCAATCAACGTTCCTGCGGGAAAACACACTATACGATTCGAATTCAAACCAGATTCTATTTATAAGAAAGATGGTGTTTCGGTTGCATTTTTAGTGTTGCTTGGTCTGTTGTGTGTGGGTTGTGTAGGTGGGCATTTTTATGCTAGTCGGAAAAGAACGGATGCAAATTAAGTTACTAAAACATCAAGAGATAGATTTTGATCGTTGGGATTTTACGATTTCCAATGCACGGAACACATTGCCTTACGCATATTCTGCTTTTTTAAACTTGGTTTCTCCTTCTTGGGAGGCGTTGGTTGCGGAAGATTACAAGTTTCTGATGCCGTTGCCAGTAAAGAAATTTTTCTTTGTAAAGTATGTTGCACAACCACCTTTTTGTCAGCAATTAGGCATTTTTTCAGAGGATGATATTGACCAAGAAATCTTAAAAAAGTTTTTGGATAAGGTTCCATATCCAATACTTTCGTATAATTTTAATGAATGGATCTTTGTGAAAGATGCACGACAAAATCCCAATTATGTGTTGGATTTGTCGCATTCAAAAGAAGAATTGTTTAATCGTTTTTCAAAAAATACTTGGCGAAATATTGCTAAAGCAAAGAAATGTAATTTGACATTTGATGCTGAACTTTCCAATAAAGACTTTTTTGATTTTTTTAGGAAAAATGACAATAAAATAGGTTTGCGATTTGAGAAGCAAATGTCTGTTTTTAGAGGAAGGTGTTACGGCGTTAGAAATTCTTGGGGCAAACTAGTTGCTGCGGTTTTTTGTTTGCAGACGAAAGATAGATTGATTTATATGGCTCCAGTTTCTAGCGAAGAAGGAAAGAATTCGTCGGCAATGTTTTTGCTTGTTTATCGTTTGATTGACATGTATTCGGACATCATATTAGATTTTGAAGGGTCAAGAATTGAAGGGATAGCTCGTTTTTACAAAGGTTTTGGAGCAGAGCAAAGAACTTATTATACGATTGGTTATGCTAAATAAAGTGCTTTTTTTATCGGCTTGGTATCCTCATCGTTATGATGCGATGTCGGGGCTCTTTGTTCGTAAGCATGCCGAAGCAGTTGCTCGTCATATCGATGTTTGTGTGCTATTTCTATATGCTGATGATAAGGCGAAGAATTTTGATATAGTGCAACAAAAGTCAGGAGAAATAACGGAGATTTACGTTTATTTTCCTTTTTCTAAAAATAAATATTTGCGTACTTTTTCTAAAGCAATAAATTATTTTCGAGCATTTTGCAAGGGTTATAGTTGTGTGCAGAAGAATTTTGGTTGCCCCGATGTTTGCCATGCAAATGTGTTGACGCGAAGTGTTTTTCTTGCTTTTCTTTTAAATAAAATAAAGAGAATTCCTTATGTTGTTTCAGAACATTGGAGTAGGTATCTGCCCGAAAACTATTCTTATAGGGGTTGTTTTAGAAAGATTGTTACAAAATTGGTTTTGAAAAACGCGCAATGCGTAATGCCTGTTTCTACTTTGCTTCAACGAGCTATGCAGAGTTGTGGTTTGGTACATTACAATTATAGAGTTGTGCATAACGTGGTGGAAGATTTTTTCTATAACTCAATTCCAAAAGAACCTAGAGAAAAGAAAAGAATTCTTCACATTTCTTGTTTTGATGAGAAAGCAAAGAATGTTTGTGGAATACTGAGAACGATAAAGAAACTTGCGGAGAAACGAAGCGATTTTGAGTTGGTTCTTGTTGGTGATGGGTTGGATTTTGAGTGCGTAAAGAAATATGCTACAAATCTTAATTTGTCTCAAGATGTAGTCAAATTTGTGGGAGAACAAACTCCTCAGCAGGTTCATCGGTGGTTGTCGAAAAGCGATTTTATACTCATGTTTTCCAATTACGAAACCTCTGGTGTGGTTTTCTCCGAAGCATTGACTTGTGGAAAGCCAATAGTTTCTACTCCAGTGGGAATAGTGGCAGAGATGGATGAAAAGCAAGGGCGACTAGTTCCTATAGGAGATGAAGAAAAACTATTTCTTGAAGCGGATTTTATGCTTGATAATTTCCAAAATTTTGATGAACATTTACTCCGAGCAAAGGCCTCTAGATTTACCTATTCATCAGTTGCTGACGAATTGATAAGAATCTACAATGAGGCAATTCAGTAGTTTTTTAGTTTTTTTTCTTTGTGGGGAAATCTATTATAATTACTTTTGCGTGGTTGTTGGGGAAAAACAAACTTTGTTGAACTAATTTTTTTTTGAAATGGACGATCCGGCTGGTAAGCGATATGAAGAAAGTAAGAGCCAAAAAGTATCTTGGGCAGCATTTCTTGTTGGATTTGTCTATCGCTCAACGAATTGCTTCAAGTCTTGAATTTGAAGGCAAAATGCCTGTTCTCGAAGTCGGACCGGGAATGGGAGTTCTCACACAGTTTTTATTGCAAAATCAAAACATTGAACTCACTGCCGTTGAGTTGGATTCGGAATCGGTAGAATATCTTGCGCAAGAGTTCCCTTCACTAAAGGTTCTCGAAGCCGATTTCTTGAAATTAGATCTCAAAACACTTTTCCCTGATAAATTTTGTATCATAGGTAATTATCCTTATAATATTTCGAGTCAGATTTTTTTCAAACTTTTGGATTACAAGGATAGCGTACCTTGTCTTTCGGGTATGATTCAAAAAGAGGTTGCAGAGCGCATTGCTGCAAAACCAGGAAGCAAAACCTATGGAATCTTGAGTGTACTATTACAAGCATATTTCAATGTAGAATATCTGTTTACGGTTTCGGAACATGTTTTTGATCCTCCGCCGAAGGTCAAATCGGCTGTTGTTCGCCTTACTCGCAACGATGTTGAAAAAATTTCGTGTGACGAGAAACTGTTCAAAACAGTGGTGAAAACAGCCTTCAACCAACGCAGAAAAACGTTGCGAAATTCTCTTCGCTCGTTGCTCGGAGAAAATAAAAATTTAATGTCGGAAAAAATTTTTGATGCGAGACCAGAGCAATTAAGTGTTGAAGAATTTGTTC
>JAGCIZ010000091.1 GCA_017648235.1 Paludibacteraceae bacterium | reverse complement strand
TTTCCGGTACAAATCAGTGATTCTACATTCAAAAAAGGCAATCCATTCAATGTTTCTTCCGCCCAAGTTTCCGCATCTGAACTTGTATAAAGTTTTACATCCGATGAGGTTTGAACAAAGAAATAAATCTTTCCATCAAAGAAAAATGCTTTTTCAGAACTCACTTCCTGAGAAATAGGATAACTCTTTTCACTCCAAACATACAATTCATGATCAATTTGGTGAACATTTGTTTGAACCAAATAAATTTGTTTGTGTTTTTGATCTTTCGAAGTCACTTCCAATGTTACAGGTTCAGCAAATGATAATGTGTCATTATCCGAATAAAACAATGAATCTCTTTTCTCTTTTTGCCAATAAATCATCTTGATATGAGACACAGAATATGTAACCAAAATTACCGGGCTTACAGTATCTAAATAAGTTCCATAAAGCATTGAATCTCTATTCTTAATCATACCCGAATATTCTCGACCCTGATAAATGAAAGAGGTGTCCGCATTAACATAAAAAGCCGTGCTTCCAATTGACGGAAAACTATCATTTTCTGCAAAATAAAAAGCACTAATAATCGTTTTGTCAAGATTTTCGTCGTCCACGTTTTCATTACAACTTGTTGTAAAAAAAACAGCCATACACAAAAACAACACCAAAAGAGAATAATTATTCTTCATTGTAACTTCATTATATTTTTGCAAAAATACGAAATTCATCAAAACTATAAACTACCTATCTTTTATAAACTAAATCTATATCTTAAAAGCTCATCCAAGGTCAAACCCTGTTGATAAGTTTTCTGGTTTTATCATCGCTTTTAGAAAAAGTTAATTATCTTTGCTAAACTTTTTTTAGAGATTTTTCTAGTAAAAAATGAAAGAAAAAAGCCCTATTAAAATTGATTTAGAAACAGTTATCAAATCAAAAACAAACAAAAAATTACCACGTTTTTTGATTCGAGGCTTAGAGAAACTCATCCATCAAGATGAAATCAATCATTTCTTTGCCAATAATGTTGGAGTTGAAGGGATTGATTTTGTCGACTCTGCATTAGACTACTTAAACGTAAAAGTTAACATCTACGGAGAAGAAAACATTCCCTCCGAAGGAAAGTTTATTTTTGCATCAAACCATCCTCTTGGTGGCTTAGATGGTTTGGCTTTATCGTCAATAGTTGGAAGAAAATTTGGTGGCAAAGTTTGTTTTTTAGTCAATAGTTTTCTGATGAATTTGCAACCACTTGCAGGACTCTTTGTTCCCATAAATGTGGGAGGAAAAAGACAAGAGCGTGACCTTAATCAAAAAATAGAACACATCTTTGAGACAAACAAACAACTGCTTATTTTTCCTGCAGGAATTTGTTCTCGAAAAATAGATGGAAAAATACAAGATCTTAAGTGGAAAAAAACATTCATAAAAAAAGCAATTGAGCATCAAAGAACGGTAATTCCGGTTTATTTTGAAGCCCGCAATTCAAACTTTTTTTACAATCTTGCTCGATTGCGGAATTTCTTAAAAATCAAATTAAATATTGAAATGGCATTTCTTCCTCACGAAATGTTCAAGCAAAAAGGGAACTCCTTTTCGGTGACCTTTGGAAAACCAATTCCCGCTGAAACATTTAATAGTAGCAAACGTCCAGAAGAATGGGCGCAATGGGTGAGAGAAGAAGTTTATAAAATACCATCATATGGAAGCAATTAAAGAACCTGTTGATAAAGAACTTATTAA
>JAGCIZ010000090.1 GCA_017648235.1 Paludibacteraceae bacterium | reverse complement strand
TATCGATTTGGAAATCATTGAATGTTGAATTACTTCACCTTCTTCGAATCCTAATCTGTCCATTACGCTTGCAATACGTTCCGAGCCAAAAAGACGCATCAAATCGTCTTCGAGCGAAACGAAGAAAACAGAAGAACCTGGGTCTCCTTGACGACCAGCACGTCCACGCAACTGGCGATCGACGCGACGGCTTTCGTGGCGTTCCGTACCAATAATAGCCAAACCGCCTGCCTCTTTAACCTCAGGCGTAAGCTTAATGTCAGTACCACGACCCGCCATGTTTGTTGCAATGGTTACCGTTCCTGCACGTCCTGCTTCTGCCACAATATCAGCTTCTTTTTGGTGCAATTTAGCATTCAATACGTTGTGTTTTATTTTTCGCATTGTAAGCATTCGGCTCAAGAGTTCAGATATTTCTACAGAAGTAGTACCTACCAACACCGGACGACCTTGCGACACCATTTCTACAACTTCTTCGATAACGGCATTGTATTTTTCGCGTTTTGTACGATATACTCTATCGTCTAAATCCTGACGTGCAATAGGTTTATTAGTTGGAATCACTACTACATCGAGTTTGTAGATATTCCAAAATTCGCCTGCTTCTGTTTCGGCAGTACCCGTCATACCAGATAGTTTGTGGTACATACGGAAGTAGTTTTGAAGCGTGATGGTAGCAAAAGTTTGCGTTGCAGCCTCTACTTTTACTCGCTCTTTTGCTTCTATTGCTTGATGCAAACCATCGGAATAGCGACGACCTTCCATTATACGACCGGTTTGTTCGTCAACGATTTTTACTTGATTGTCAACTACCACATATTCATCATCTTTCATAAACAACGTATATGCTTTAAGCAATTGATTTACAGTATGAACACGTTCGGATTTTAGCGAATAGTTTTGCAAAAGTTCGTCTTTTTTTGCTTGACGTTCTTCGGGTGACAATGTTGTGTCTTTTTCCAATTCTGCAATTTCGGAACCAACGTCGGGCAAAACAAAGAATTGAGAATCTTCAGTTGTACCTGTCAACGTATCGATACCTTTGTCGGTAAGTTCAATACTGTTGTGTTTTTCGTCGATAACAAAATAAAGAGGATCGGTTGCTATATGCATATTTTTGTTGTTCTCTTGCATATAGAACTCTTCTGTTTTTATCAATGTTTGCTTAATGCCTTGTTCGCTGAGAAATTTGATAAGCGGTTTGTTTTTAGGCATTGCTTTGTACGAACGGAAAAGTGCCAATGCTCCTTCTTCTTGCAATTTTTTGTCCTCTGAATTTATTTTTTGACGTGCTTCGGCAAGAAGTTTGGTTGCCAAATCAGATTGTTGTTTTACCAAGAATTCAACCTTTGAACGATATTCTTCAAACATTTGATCTTCGCCTCTTGGCACGGGGCCTGAAATAATCAATGGCGTACGAGCATCGTCAATCAAAACCGAGTCCACCTCATCGACAATAGCGTAATTGTGTGAGCGTTGCACCAAATCCAACGAATCGATTGCCATATTGTCGCGCAAATAGTCAAAACCAAACTCGTTGTTTGTACCGAATGTAATATCTGCATTGTAAGCCTTGCGACGTTCTTCAGAATTTGGGCGATGCTTATCGATACAATCTACGGAAAGTCCATGGAACATATAAAGCGGCCCCATCCATTCGGAGTCACGTTTAGAAAGATAATCGTTCACCGTAACTACGTGAACACCATTCCCTGTAAGAGCATTGAGGAAAACAGGCAAAGTAGCCACAAGCGTTTTTCCTTCACCCGTAGCCATTTCAGAAATTTTCCCCTTGTGCAACACAACACCACCTATCAACTGAACATCGTAGTGTACCATATCCCAACGAACAAGATTTCCACCTGCCATCCATTCGTTTTTGTAATAGGCTTTATCTCCATCAATTTCTACAAAGTCAAACGTAGCTGCCAAATTGCGGTCAAAGTCGTTTGCGGTAACTTCAATCTCTTCGTTATCCTTAAAACGACGAGCTGTTTCTTTTATAATAGCAAAGGCTTCAGGAAGTTTTTCATCCAAAATAACTTCGTATTTATCCGTAATTTGCTTTTCAAGTTTGTCTATTTCTTCGTAAATAGATTCACGTTTTTCGATGTCCGTTTCCTCTATTTTTTGACGTAAATCGACTACTTTTTGGCGTTCGTTGGCGACGTATGCTGCTATTTGTTGTTTAATGTCTGCACTCAAAGCACGCAATCCATCATTATCCAACGCTTGAATGCGAGGTTCTACTGCCCTTATTCTATCGATGAAAGGCATAATCTCTTTCAAATCGCGTTGCGATTTATTTCCAAAAATCTTACTTAAAAACTCGTTAAATCCCATATTTTGATATAATACTTTTTTTACTTGTTACAACAATTCGGCAAAGATAAAATTTTTTCACAAGTTTAGATTGCAAAAAAATCTAAATTAACATGATTAAATCAAGACTTGACAATATGGAGCGAAGTTGTTGCATTGTCAAAAGTTCAATAAAAAAATCAAAAAAATACATATCAAAAAACAATACGTATACCTTTGAAGTTTTTTAGTTTTATTTCCTTTGCACCATAACAACATAAAAAACTTTATTATGAAACAAAACGAAATTAAAAAGTACGAAGGAAATTATTCTGATTCCGGATTTTGGGGGAAATTGGCGAAGTTTGCTTTGAAAATTGGTGAACCTGTAGTTTATAATGCTTTGTTGCTATTTTATCTACTAAAATCACCAAATTGCCCTGTCCAGCAAAAAACTTTGATTTTGGGTGCTTTAGGATATTTAATTTTTCCTGTAGATTTAATACCTGATGCCATTCTTTTATTAGGTTTTACTGATGATGCCGGTGCATTAGCTACAGTAATAAAAGTGGTTAAAAACAATATTACTCCAGAGGTAGAAAATCAGGCAAAAGAAAAACTTGCAGAATGGTTTTAATTTTTCTTTTTTATGCTTAGAGGATTTAAAAAATTTAAATGTCCAAAATATGGTTGTGAAGAGTGTTTACCAAAAGGTAGTTGGTGTCAAATATTAGTAATAAAATTACAATTTTATTATTCAAATCCTAAAGCCAAGTTTTATTCTTTATTCTATCAATGGTAGGGATATAATCTTTTTCAATTTGCGTACGATTCATTCCCAAAACTTACCTATTAAAAAGAGTAAGATTTTTTTACCATATGTATTGTGGCAAACCCGGAAAATTTATTAGCTAGCCAAGATTAATGTTTTTTATCCATTTTATTACAATTTTATAAATACTCATTATTTGGTATGCACCTATGCAAGAAAAATATAATCTGTACCTGCGATGCCATACAATATAACGATAAGATTTTATAAGGTTTCTATATTCATAAGTGCGTTTCTTGAATTCTGTTGAACTAAAAATCCCGCTATTAAATGCTCTACGTACAATGTGAAAAGCATTGCGTTTTTCTACCATAGCATAAAGAGGATGGTTGGACATCAATTTCAAACAGTGATTTTTTAGGCGTACGTCACGTTCGAAATCCTCTTCTGTATATCTATGAGTTAAAAAATTACTATTCTTCCCTTGTACATAATGGTAGTACGCTTTGGGAAGATAGGAGATATTTAAGTCGTTATTTTTGAATAGTGCAAGATTGAGGTAAAAGTCTTCTCCATGAGAAATATCTGAAGGAATTTGGATATTATATTTGGAGTAACATGCATGGCGAATTAGTTTGTTCCAACAGTAGGGTTTTATCTTCTCTCCCATTAGGAGATTTTTTAT
>JAGCIZ010000089.1 GCA_017648235.1 Paludibacteraceae bacterium | reverse complement strand
GAGCATCACGAGTCAAAAATCCTGCATCTTTCAACACTTTTTTGTCATCAGCATTAATCTTAACCAATGCACGAGCAATGGCAAGACGCAATGCTTCAGCTTGTCCTTTGAAACCGCCACCTTTCAAATTAACCAAGATGTCATATTTTTCAGCAACATCCAAAGTTGCCAAAGGTTGTTTTACCACATATTGTAAAATTCCAG
The DNA here is from genome assembly GCA_017648235.1 of Paludibacteraceae bacterium. Classification (GTDB taxonomy): domain Bacteria; phylum Bacteroidota; class Bacteroidia; order Bacteroidales; family Paludibacteraceae; genus RGIG9608. The sequence goes on along the minus strand of JAGCIZ010000089.1, from coordinate 14,443 downwards.
AAGGAAAATAAACGTTCAAATCACGCTTATTGATAGTTATATTACCAGCGCCTTGTTTAACATAAACACGTGCAATCGCTGATTTTCTTCTTCCTATTGCGTTTGTTACTTCCATATTATTTCAGTAAATTTAAATCGATTTGTTTTGGTTGTTGTGCTTCATGAGGATGTTCTGAACCTGCATAAACATGCAAATTGCTGATAATTGCATTACCCAAACGATTTTTAGGCAACATTCCACGCACTACTTTTTTGATTAATTTTTCAGGACTTTTTGCCAATAATTTTTCAGGAGTAATATCCTTTTGACCACCAGGATAACCTGTATAAGAAAGATATACACGATCAGTCCATTTATTTCCTGTCAATTTTACTTTTTCTGCATTGATAACAATCACATTATCGCCACAATCTACATGAGGAGTAAAGTTTGGTTTATACTTTCCTCTCAAAAGTTTTGCAACTTTAGTCCCCATACGTCCCAACACCATATCTGTAGCATCTACAATCACCCACTCTTTAACAACAGTGTTTTTGTTTGCTGCAATGGTTTTATAACTTAATGTATCCACTTTTATAAATTTATTTTTTAATTAACAACACTATACTGCTCAACAAAAGTCATAATTCCAAACGGGCTAATTCATTCAAAATCAACTATTTTATTTCGCAGTATCAATCTAAACTACTGGATAATATTTCGGACTGCAAAAATACAACTTTGTTTTTAATAACCAAACGTTTAGAAAGTTTTTTTCTTTTTTATTCGTGATGATAGGGTTCTCCATTTATAATAGAAAAACAACGATAAAGCTGTTCTAAAAATATAGGTCGAACTATTTGATGAGAAAAAGTAAGTTTTGATAACGAAATTTTCTCATTCGATCTTGCATACACCGATTCAGAAAATCCATAAGCTCCACCTATCACAAATATTACCTTTTTTATTGACTGATTTTGCTTCTGCTCCAACCAAAAAGCCATCTCCTTAGAAGTAAAACTTTTTCCTTTATCGTCTAAAAGAACTACAAAATCGGATGTTTCTATCTGCTTCAGAATTGCGTTTCCTTCCAAATCTTTTAGTTGACTTTCAGAAAGATTTTTTGCATTTTTTACGTCAGGAATTACTCTCACCTCGAAAGAAGTATAACGAAGAATTCTTTTTGTATACTCTTCTATTGCATCTTGAAAATAATTCTTCGATGTTTTTCCTACAAATACAAGTTCAACCTTCACTTCTATATTGGTATTCAAAAAGTTCTACTAATCACAGAAACCTCGCTTTCAATCTTAAAACGATTAATACAAGAAACCCCAAACGTATATTTTCCGCTAAAATTCGAAGCACCTTCTACTTCAAAATAATCATTATAAGTTATTCCAATGATATTTTTTTCATCATCCGTATCTCCCAACTTATCTCCCTTAAAAGCATAAACAACATATGTATTTACTTTTTGTTCACCAACACCTTTTGACTTTTCCCAAAGCAATACACTTTTATTTTTTCCTTTTATAATCTGCAAATTCTGAGGAGCAAGAGGTTTATCCTTATTTTCCAACTGCTTTTTATGCGGAACAAGTGCACAATACCTAAATAAATCCGTCCGCAAACTATCTAAAATTCCCAATGGATTTTTCAACAATGGCACCGCACTATAAAACGCCACTCCTTGAACATTTTCATAACTTCCGTTCAAGTTCATTTGTCGCACAAGCTCATTTCCTTCGTTCCAAGCTGATGATTTATTTTGTCCAAGACCTGAAGCAAATAAACCTATGTAAAGATTTCTATTGAAATTATTTTTATTCCACCACCCCACCAAAACTTTGTAATCCGCAACACGTTTACCGATCTCCCAATAAAGCTGAGGGACAACATAATCAATATCACCATCTTCAAGCCATTTCAAAATATCTGCATACAGATCGTCATAATTTGTCATTCCTGCTTTCGTCGCCGAACCACGGACATCCTTATCATTATTACGCCATACACCAAAAGGACTTATCCCAAATTCCACCCAGGGTTTTTCGCTTTTTATTGTTTGTTGCAATTCCTTTATAATCAGATTTACATTATCTCTCCGCCAATCATTTTTATCAGAAAATCCTCTTGAATTATCAATAAAAGTTTTTTCATCTGGAAATTCCTTATTTGCTACTCTATAAGGATAAAAATAATCATCAAAATGGATTGCATCTACATCGTAATTTCTCACAATTTCTCTTACCACATTATTAAGATGCACTCGAGTTTCTTCCAATCCGGGATTGAAATAATATTTTCCTCCATACTCTACAAAGAGATAAGGTTTCTTAAAAAAAAGATTAGAAGCATGCAAAGATTCCTTTTGCACATCCATCGAAACTCTGTAAGGATTCAGCCAAGCATGCACTTCTAAGCAACGCTTATGAGCTTCATCGATTATAAATTTTAAAGGATCATAAAAAGGTTCAGGCCGCTTACCTTGTGTACCGGTCAAAAATTTCGACCATGGTTCCAATTCCGAAAAATAAAACCCATCTGAAGTAGGACGAATTTGAACAAAAATTGCATTAAACTTCAATTTCTGAAATTGATCTAGCATCTCTACCATCTCCTTTTGTTGCTCCTCAGTAGAGAGCCCCATTTGAGATGGCCAGTCAATATTGTTAACAGTAGCAATCCACGCAGCACGCATTTGCCGCTTTTGAGAAAAACAAGTTACAAAACAAACTAAAAGAAGGATTAGAACAATAAACTTTTTCATTACAGAAAAAAAAATCAAGTTTTATCGTTTGGGTTTACGATATTTATTTTCCATAAAGTTTTTTCTCTTCCCAGCAAAAACTTCAAACTTCCAAAATTCGCACTCTAGCGCACCATTCACAAGTTCTACTTTTTCAGAAGGTTTTAAACCTATTCGAGCCAAACAATTTTCTTGAGAAGATATAACCCAAGCTGTATTGCCTGTAAACTTATGTTTCAAAAGAGAACCAAGTTCTTGATAAAGCGCCTCCAACTTTTCTACCTCAAGACGCTCTCCATAAGGAGGATTAGTAACCATCAAGCACTTACCTTCTATCGGTTCAAAATCACTAATTGGCATCTTCTTCAACTCAATATACTTTGAAAGACCTGCCGAGCGAACATTTTCTTCACAGATTCTAATTGCCGTAGCCGACATATCCGAACCATATATTTTATATTGAAAAGCACATTCTTTGGAGTCATCATTATAAATTTCGTCGAACAAATCTTTATCGAAATCGTTCCACTTTTCAAAAGCAAATGACGAGCGATAAATACAAGGTGGAATATTCAATGCAATAAGAGCCGCCTCTATAAGCAAGGTTCCAGAACCACACATTGGATCCACAAAATTTGTCTGCCCTTTCCAACCTGCCATAAGTAGCATTCCTGCCGCCAACACTTCACTAATAGGAGCTTCCGTCTGATGAACTCGATAACCTCTTTTATGCAAAGATTCACCCGAGCTATCTAGCGAAACAGTACAATCCTTATGAGAGATATGTACATTTATATATAAATCAGGCTTGTCTATACTTACCGAAGGACGTCTGCTGAATTTTTCAACAAATTGGTCAGCAATAGCATCTTTCACTCGATAAGTTACAAACTTTGAGTGCTTAAAAGTTTCAGAATAAATTGTAGAGTCAATAGTGAATGTCTTTTTCAAATCAAGAAATTCTGTCCAATCTATTTTTTTCACCTCTTCATAAACCTCATCGGCCGACGAGGCTTTGAACGAAGCAATAGGTTTTAAGATTCTCAAAGCAGTTCTACAACAAAGATTTGCTTTATACATCAACTCCAAGTTTCCAGAAAAAGAGACTGCACGGCGAAATATTTGTACATCATTTGCACCTAACTCTATCAACTCTTTTGCCAAAACATCTTCAAGTCCGAACAATGTTTTAGCCAACATCTTAAACTCTTTCATCACTTCTTTTGAATTATCTTTGCTTCGGCCGGAACATCTACATCCACCCAAATATTTCCTCCTATCACAGCATTTCTTCCAATTGTAATCCGTCCCAATATCGTAGAATTAGCATATATAATAACACCATCTTCTATAATAGGATGGCGAAGAATTCCTTTTATCGGATTACCATTTTCGTCCATCGGAAAACTTTTTGCTCCCAACGTAACACCTTGATAAAGCTTTACTCGATTACCAATAATCGTAGTCTCACCTATAACAACACCAGTACCGTGATCGATAGTAAAATAGCGACCTATTTTTGCTCCCGGATGAATATCTATTCCAGTTTCAGAATGCGCCATTTCAGTAATAATACGCGGAATAAGAGGAACTCCTAACACCAACAACTCGTGAGCAATACGGTAATTCACAATCGCACGAATAGCAGGGTAGCAAAATATAACCTCTCCTTTACTTGTTGCGGCAGGGTCGCCATTAAAAGCCGCTTCCACGTCAGTTATAAGCACTTCCCTCAACAAAGGCAAACGTTCAATAAATTGCACAGAAACACTTTCTGCTTCCTTTTCGCAAGAAACTTTTTCTACAGAAACAAAGCACAAACCCGCCAAAATCTGTTCCGTTAGTAAACGCTTAAGATTTTCGACATGTACTCCCATATAATAACGTACGTTATCCTCGCGCACATCCGAATTTCCGAAATAACCGGGAAAAAGTATTTGTCGCAAAATGCGAACTATCTCGTGAAGTTTTTCGATTGAAGGCATAGGTTCATCACTTTTTTTAGGATGAAAAACACTTTGCAACGCCTCTTCGTTCGAAAGCAAATCTATTGTTTTTTGTATTGTTTTCATTTCAGCCATTTATCTATTGCCTTTTGAGCCGTAATCGTACGTTCTTCTCCCTTACCTTCAATTTCTTCAAAAGGCACCGACGTTTTTTTTATTTCCCGCAAATACCAATCGTATAAATATTCTCGCAAATTAGGATTTTCTCTAACAGGTTCAGCAATCCATTCCAAATCTGGTTTACAAAGCAAATACAAATCTACCTTTTCTTGCAAAATTGCCCCATTCATCCACTCTGGAACTTTATGAAAAACGTGCTCAAACCACACCTTTGTCACAATCAAATCCGTGTCATAAATCAAGAACTCTTTCTCCGTTTTTTGCGAAAATTGTTCAAATTGAGTTCTTGCAATATGCTCTACATCAGAATAGCAATAAGCTCTTTCTAACTTTTCTACATACTCGCGTGCATACTCCGGAACCCATTCCGCATCGTTGTTTTTTGCCAAAATCTCACATAGTGTAGTTTTCCCTACCGATTCCGGACCTATTACAACAATTTTTTTCATTTAAGGAAAACGGATATTTATTCCACGATTTTCTTAAACAAGTTTTTCATATTTACTTGCTCGTCAATAATAGAATGCAACTTGCCAATTTCCACACGTTCTTGTTGCATTGTATCACGATGACGAATAGTTACACAGCCATCTTCCATTGTTTGGTGATCCACTGTGATACAGAACGGTGTTCCTACTGCATCCTGACGACGATAACGCTTTCCTATCGAATCTTTCTCGTCATAAGAACATTTGAAATCAAACTTCAAAAGATTCATAATTTCGCGAGCCTTTTCAGGAAGACCATCTTTCTTAACCAAAGGCATTACACACGCTTTGATTGGAGCAAGCACTGCAGGGAACTTCAACACCACACGACTATCGCCTCCTTCAAGTGTCTCCTCGCAATACGCAGCAGACATGATAGAAAGAAACATACGGTCAACACCAATTGAAGTTTCAATCACAAATGGAGTATAACTTTGATTGATTTCAGGATCAAAATATTTGATATTTTTTCCTGAATATTTTTCGTGACTACCCAAGTCAAAATTAGTACGCGAGTGTATTCCTTCAACTTCTTTGAAACCAAAAGGCATTTCAAATTCAATATCAGTTGCAGCATTGGCATAGTGAGCTAACTTATCATGGTCATGATAACGATATTTATGATCACCAAGACCAAGAGCCTTATGCCACTTCAAACGAAATGCTTTCCAATGTTCAAACCACTGCAATTCGGTGCCTGGTTTTACAAAAAATTGCATCTCCATTTGCTCAAACTCACGCATACGGAAAATAAACTGACGAGCTACAATCTCGTTTCTAAACGCCTTACCAATCTGTGCAATACCGAAAGGAATTTTCATACGACCAGTTTTTTGTACATTAAGGTAATTCACAAAAATACCTTGAGCTGTTTCTGGACGAAGATAAACCTTCATTGCTCCATCGGATGTAGACCCCATCTCAGTCGAAAACATCAAGTTAAACTGACGCACATCGGTCCAATTACGAGTTCCACTTATTGGGCAAACAATTTCCTCATCGAGTATAATTTGTTTAAGCTCTTCCAAATTATTTGCTTCGAGCGCAGCCACAAAACGAGAATGCAACGTTTCTCTTTTTTGCACATAATCTTGTACACGAGCATTTGTTTGACAGAACATTTCTCTATCAAACGACTCACCAAAGCGTTTTGCTGCTTTGTCACATTCCTTGTTTATCTTTTCATCGTACTTTGCCAGTTGTTCTTCAATCAAAACATCGGCACGATAACGTTTTTTCGAATCTCTATTATCAATAAGAGGATCATTAAAAGCATCGACGTGACCCGAGGCTTTCCAAGTGGTAGGATGCATAAATATTGCAGCGTCGATTCCCACAATATTTTCGTGCAAAAGAATCATACTGTCCCACCAATATTTTTTGATATTATTTTTGAGTTCTACACCATTTTGTCCGTAATCATACACAGCACCAAGTCCATCATAAATTTCACTTGATGGAAAAACAAAACCATACTCCTTGCAATGAGCTACCAATTTCTTAAAAACATCTTCTTGTGAAGCCATAATCTTCTTTATTGTTTTTTATTTCTACAATCAAAATTCCAAACTGCAAAGGTACGAAAAAGTAAGTAGTTAGCAGACAAAAAGCAAGAAAGAAAAACGCAAAAAGAAATCTAATATATCAAAAACATTATTTATTTTTTTGCAGCATAATGAAAATAACATATCTTTGCACTGCTTTTTTGAGAGCAGGACCCTTAGCTCAGTTGGTTAGTAGCACCTGACTCATAATCAGGGGGTCGTTGGTTCAAGCCCAACAGGGTCCACAAACTAAAAATCTAAGCACTTACAAAAATGTAGGTGCTTTTTTTGTGCCAATTTCAACACCATTTTCAGCTTTTATGTCGATATTTATAGCATATTATAGCACAAAAAACTTGCACATCACTACGAAGTTTCTTTATCCTTTTAGGACTCCTAGTCGAGGGCAACGTTCGAATGGTTTGTCACTATCAAAAAAATAACGATAAGTAGTGTGCATTTTGTGTCGCACAGCACCAACATAACTCTCCACCATGCGCATCATCACAGGATTGAAATCTCCTATCCAAGCCAGTTCCATAGATTTATAACTTCGGAACGAACCTTTGTCAATCTCTTTTTCCATACAACAAATCAATCCACTCTCAACTCCCTTTCCTTGAAATTGAGGCACCACACCAAACGTCATACCAAAAATTCGGTCAGATTTTTTCCTTCGAAGACACCAAAGCAAACGCAACTTGTTGACAAAATTAAGCCTCCCTCCAAACTTCCCGATAATTCTATTTAAATCAGGAATATTTATAAAAAAAGCTATTGGTTCATCGTCGTAATAAGCAAAATAGATAAGTTTGGGATCTATAATCTGCCTAAGCGAAGCAAAAAGTTCGTCGGCTTGTTCCTTAGACAATGGATTCACTCCCGAAAAACGCGCCCAAGCCTTATTATATATAGTCCGAACATCGTCAGCCACACGATGGTAATCAGATTTTTCAATATGACGAAACGTATAATTTGAATCGTTTTCCAAACGTTTCACTTTATCATAAACCGATGACGAAAGCAAACCAGATTTTATCTCACGCAAATAAGTATACTGATTGAAATAATTTCTCCAACCATAAGTTTCAAACAACTTTTGATAATAAGGGAAATTATAAGAATTAGCATAAAGAGGCGTTTTTTCAAAACCATCAACAAGCAATCCCCACCAACTATCACGATTGCCAAAGTTGATAGGCCCATCCATCGCTTCCATTCCTTTCTGCCCAAGCCAATCTTTTGCCGCATCAAAAAGCATATTTGCAACTTCTTGACTATCTATTGATTCAAAAAATCCACAACCTCCAGTTGGTTGTTTTTCTATAGATGCTTGTTGTTGGTTGTAAAATGCAGCTATACGCCCAACAACCGTATTTTTTCGATCCAACACAATCCATCGAACAGCTTCTCCTCCCTCAAACTTCTTGTTCTTGATAGGAGAAAAAACATTTTCAATATCACTATCAAGAGGGCAAACCCAAAATTTATTTTCTGAATAAAGTTTTTTAGGAAAATCAATAAACAACTTTTTATCAACAGAAGATGTTACCTCTTTCAGAATATATGACATAAAAATTAAGTTGTTTTTGTTCTAAAAAATCAAATAATTAAAACTGATACAAAAATCCTAAACTTGTAAACTCACGAAACTGAAAACGAGACTTTTGCCCCTCTGCAAGCACCAAACTTGAGTCGTAACGTGGGTGTAGCGAAAGTTGTATGGTAAGAAAATGAGTTACTATAAAATTACCCGTTATTTCCCAATCCAACTCCACATTCTTATAATCGGTATAAAGATAGAATTTGGAATTCAACTTCAACTCTTTTGAAAAAACATATGCAAAATTCAACTCCAAACGACTACCAAAAGCATGAAGAATATTCTTCCCCTCAGGAATATTAAATTTGTCAGCAATAGTACTTTCAACCCCTTCGGCCTTACTTGTATTCATCACATAAGTCAGTTTATAAGAAAAAGGAGAAACCATAAGCGAAAGAATTGTTTTATACTTAAAATCCAAACCTAAACCAATATAGGTTCTAATAGGTGAAAAAGTGGAAGTTGAAAGTTCTCTTGTGTTTGGCACAAAGGTATTGAAAAGCGGCGTAGAAAATTCAGCCGAAAGCGTATAGTAAAAATTTCGGAAGGCCTTCAATCCTAATTTCGAATTTATCTTAAAGATATCTTCATTCGTACTCAAAAAACGCAAAGAATCACTAAACGAAGAGTTAAAACCTGCTTTCCATTCAAGCGTATTGTCAAACTGAAGATTTTTGTGGTTTGTATAATTTACATAAGCTGAAACATCGCCCAAAATCGAGACATTTCCTGTTCCTCCTGTATACCAGTTTGGGGAAATGTAACTCTGCGAAACCAGTGCAGAAATCTTTCCTCCGTAACGCCATTTTCGTTTTTGTTGAGAAATATCTAATTTATTTTTAGGCATCTCTACCATCTGCTGCTTCCACAAAAAATCCTCAACAGAGGTTTTTCTCTCTCTAAAATTCAATTTCAAATCATTTATATCCGGAAGTTCCTCTTCATGAAAAACTATAAGTTCGGGTGAAGTTTCTTTAATATCAATATAAACCTCACGTCGCAGGTTATTAATAATATTTTCCGCCGTTTTTTCTTCTTCGAGCACCGGATTATCTTTTTTAAAAATCCAATCTAGGAACAACGGATTATATTCGCACTCTTTCTCGGCTTCTTCCGCTATTCGCAATGAATCTTTTTCGGAGATAAGTTTTCCAAAACCTATTTTTGCCAAATCAACATTTTTCAATTCTTCAGATATTTTAATCTGATTCTGAGGAGAAATCAAACTTCCTTGTACCACAGGAGTAGTCAAAAGATTTTTTTGATTAGATGATATTGAATATGACTCCAAATAATTTTCGATATCAGCAATTTCTATCGTATCATTCTGAGCATTTAAGAGAAAAAAAGAGAAAAAAAGAACAACAAAAAGAGCAATTTTTCTAATTCCAAGAAAACTAGAAAAAAATCCTTTTGCCTTAAAAAACAAAGTTCTCTTCACTTCTCTTACTTATTCTAAATCAGTGTATTGTTCAAACAAAAAGTCGTTATACGGAAAACGTGTAACGTGAATTTCCTTCACTTTATCATAAAGCAATTTTTTCAGTTCCACAATATTCATTCGCTCCTTTGCCGAAACAAACAAACAGTTATTATGCATTTTTGCCATCCAAGTTGATTTCAAATCATCAAGAGAAAAGTTTTCTCTTTTCATCGGAGTCAAATCATCTTCTTCCTTGGGAATAAAAGAAAAAGCATCTATTTTATTAAAAATCACAATCATTGGTTTCTCTTGCTTGTCAATTTCTTTAATAGTGTTGTTTACCACATTAAATTGCTCCTCAAAATTCGGATGCGAAATATCAACAATATGTAACAAAATATCTGCTTCTCTTACCTCATCAAGAGTAGATTTAAAGGACTCTATCAAGTGAGTTGGCAACTTACGAATAAAACCTACGGTATCCGAAAGCAAAAAAGGAAGATTCTCAATAATCACTTTGCGCACCGTTGTATCAAGAGTTGCAAACAACTTATTTTCAGCAAAAACATCGCTCTTGCTCAAAAGGTTCATCATCGTAGACTTTCCGGCATTAGTATACCCCACAAGGGCAACTCGAACCATTTTACCACGATTTTTTCTTTGAACTTGTTTTTGTTTATCAATATGCTTTAGTTCGTCTTTCAACCGTGATATCTTATCCAAAATAATTCGCCGGTCGGTTTCTATCTGAGTTTCCCCCGGTCCACGCATTCCGATACCTCCTCTTTGACGTTCAAGGTGAGTCCACATTCTTGTCAATCGTGGCAAAAGATATTGATATTGAGCAAGTTCAACTTGAGTTTTAGCATGAGCAGTTTGAGCTCGTTTTGCAAAAATATCCAAAATAAGAGTTGTCCTATCGAGCACTTTAATTTTGAGAATATTTTCAATATTTTTCAACTGAAGAGGCGACAACTCATCGTCAAAAATTGCCATCCCTACAGCATTTTCTTCATCTTCTGCTCGCAATTTTATATACTCTGCAATTTCTTCCAATTTACCCTGACCAATAAAGGTACGAGAATTCGGGAAAGGCACTCTCTGAAAAAACTTTTTCACAGGAATAGCTCCAGCCGTTTCTGCCAAAAATGCCAATTCATCAAGATATTCCTTCGCTCTCTCCTCCGACTGATTCTGAGTAATCAATCCGATCAAAACGGCTTTTTCTTCGTATATTTCTGTTTTTATATTCGTCATACAACAATCCTAAAACGCTTGCAAAATTAGCAAAAAGAGTGAGAAACAAAAAGTCCGACAAATGTCGGACTTTCATTGAAACAAATATTTTCAAATCGTTTCGATTTATGCTTCTTCTGTTGCTGGAGCTTCTTCTGCAGCATTTTCAGCTTCTGCTTCAGCTGCTTGAACAGCCGCTTCCGCTTTTTTCTTTGCTACTTCTTCAGCTTTTGCCTTATTTTTTTCTACTTCTTCAGCCAAACGTTTTTTTGCATTTTCACTCTTTTCAGCAGCAACTTGATCTTTCGTTTTTTGAATAGTTGCTACTTTTTCATTTTTCCATGCCTCAAAACGTTTTTCTGCTTCTGCATTATCAAAAGCACCTTTTTTAACACCATCCAACAAGTGTTTTTTCAACAAAACGCCTTCTCTTGAAAGAATACTACGAACTGTGTCAGTTGGTTGAGCTCCAGTTTGAATCCAATACAATGCACGATCAAAGTTCAAATCAATCATTGCTGGATTTACATTTGGATTATACGCTCCAATTCTTTCTACAAACTTGCCATCACGAGGAGCTCTCGAATCAGCAATCACAATGTGGTAATAGGCATACCCTTTGTGTCCATGTCTTTGCAATCTAATTTTCGTTGCCATTTCTTCTATAAAATTTAATTATTAAAACCTAAATTGCTTTTTCTCGAAAAGCGGTGCAAAGGTATAATATTTTTTCTAATTAACAAATTGCACTATTTTAATAATACGACTTTTATTTATTTTTCTCAATCCATTTACGAGCATTTACAAAAGCATCTACCCAAGGAGTTATTTCATCAGATTTGCGCTCTTGTGGATAGTAGCCCCATTGCCATGGGAAAATTGCACGCTCAAGATGTGGCATCATTGCCAAATGTCGACCATCAGATGAGCAAATTCCGGCTACATTATAGTCAGAACCATTAGGATTTGCAGGATAAGAGTCATAAGCATATTTTGCAACAATATGGTAATCTTTTTCTTCCTTAGGCAAGAAGAATTTACCTTCACCATGTGCCACCCAAATACCCAGACGACTTCCCGATAACGAACCAAACATCACACTATTATTTTCTGGAATATCAAGAGCCACAAAATTCGACTCAAATTTATGTGAATTATTGTGCAACATTTTTGGTTTTTCGTCATGTTCTGGAGTCAACAATCCCAATTCCACCATCAACTGACAACCATTACAAATACCTAACGAAAGGGTATTCTTTCTAGCATAAAATTTATCAAGAGCAAGTTTTGCTTTCTCGTTGTAACGGAAGCCTCCAGCCCAACCTTTTGCGCTACCAAGCACATCGGAATTCGAGAATCCTCCACAGAAAACAATCATATCGACTTCTTCAAGCGTCTCGCGACCCGTTGCAAGGTCAGTCATATGAACATCCTTAACATTAAATCCTGCAAGATAGAGCGAATAAGCCATTTCACGCTCTCCATTGGTTCCTTTTTCTCTAATAATAGCCGCTATAGGTTGTTTTGCAGGATTAGATCCTTCTTCCTGTTTTTTATTATTAAAGATAAAGTTCAATGGTTGATTTTTATAATTTGCAAAACGTTGTGCTGCACATTCTTTTCCGCTCTGTTTACAATCGAGCAAATAAGATGGGCGATACCAAACATCACGCAATTCATCAATATCCAAGTTGACAATTGAAGATTGACTTTGAATACTCAATTTACGTTCGGCAATTACATCTGCTACTTTTATAAATCCAACTCCTGCTTCAGTCAATATTTTTTCTGCTGATTTTATGTCCTTGATTTGAACAAGAATCGATGGATTTTCAGCAAAAAGAACCTTCAAGATATCTTCTTGAGCGAATCCGCTTAAATCAAGTTTCAAACCACCTTTTGTATTTGCAAAACACATTTCGAGCAATGCTGTGAGCATACCTCCAGCAGACACATCATGACCCGCAAGAATAAGTCCTTCTTCAACCAACTTCTGAACTGCATTAAATGCCGATGCAAAATATTCAGTATCACCAACATTTGGACATTCCGAACCTATCTTATTGAGTGTCTGATAAAAAGCAGAACCACCCAACTGCAGTGGAGAAAAAGAAAAATCAATATGATAAACCGCAGCTTCAGAATCATTCACAAGCACTGGTCCAACAATTTTTCTAATATCACTTACCTCTCCAGCTGCAGAGATAATAACCGTTCCTGGAGAGAACACCTTATCCTGACCATATTTTTGAGTCATTGAAAGACTATCTTTTCCTGTTGGGATATTAATTCCAAGTCCACAAGCAAAATCACTACATGCTTCCACAGCTCTGTATAGACGTGCATCTTCTCCCTCATTCTTACAAGGCCACATCCAGTTTGCCGACAAAGAAACTGATTCAATTCCATTTTTCAACGGAGCAAAAACAATATTTGTCAAACTTTCTGCAATCGCCAACACTGAACCAGCAGCAGAATCAATCAAAGCTACTTGTGGAGCATGACCGATTGATGTTGCTATTCCTGACTTTCCTCTATAGTCGAGTGCAACCGCACCACAATCACTCAAAGGCAACTGCAACTCTCCTTGACATTGCTGACGAGCAATTTTTCCCGTAACCGAACGGTCAACTTTATTTGTCAACCAATCTTTACAAGCAACTGCTTCAAGTGTCAATACATTTTTGATGTACTCTTCAATTTTTTCAGCAGAGGTTTCTGGATCACTATATTTTTCAACAATAGTTTTATCGTGCATATATGTTTTTGGAGCCTTTCCAAAAAAGTCTTCCAAATCCATATCAATTGGTTTTTCGCCATTATTTCTTTCAAAAACAAAACGCATGTCGTCTGTAGTTTCTCCTACACTATAAAAAGGAGCACGTTCGCGATTTGCAATGCGTTTGATATGTTCTTGGGCAGCATCAGGAACAAGAAGTCCCATACGTTCCTGGCTTTCGTTTCCAATAATTTCTTTTGCAGAAAGCGTTGGGTCGCCAACAGGAAGGTTGTCTAAATCTATATGACCACCAGTTGCTTCAACTAATTCAGAAAGGCAGTTCAAATGTCCTCCCGCTCCGTGGTCGTGAATAGAAACGATTGGGTTATCATCACTTTCGGCCAATGTACGTATTACATTTGACACACGTTTTTGCATTTCAGGATTAGCACGCTGAACGGCATTTAGTTCGATTCCGCTGCTATATTGCCCAGTTTCTACACTCGACACTGCTCCACCTCCCATTCCTATTCGGTAGTTATCACCGCCTAAAACAACAACTTTTTCTCCTG
>JAGCIZ010000088.1 GCA_017648235.1 Paludibacteraceae bacterium | reverse complement strand
TACTTTTCGCTCGGCAAAAGTAGGTGTTTTGTTCGGTATAAATCGTCTGCAAATAGAAAACTCTGTTTGCAGATTTTTTTATGTATAGTTGAGAATCTATTTCCAAAAAAGCAAACCTTTTTCGCATTTAACTCGTAACTTATAATTACCTTTGTGACCTTTAAGAATAAAAAAATAAAAAGATATGAAACATATTCAAATTTCAATTGATAAAACATTTGGTTTTATAAGTGAAGAAGCAGTAAAATCTTATGAAAAAGCTGCTTTAAGTGCAAATAATGCATTGATTGATGCAACTTGTAAGGGTAATGATTTTTTGGGATGGGTTGGTTTACCAACATCAATAAATAAGTCAGAATTACAAGATATTCAAGAAACAGCAAATTTGCTTCGCAAGGAGTGTGAAGTGGTGGTTGTTATTGGTATTGGAGGTAGTTATTTGGGTGCAAAAGCAGTCGTTGATGCTTTGAGTAGCTCTTTTGACTGGTTGCAAAGTGATCGCAAAAATCCAGTTGTTGTCTATGCAGGACAGAATATTGGCGAAGATTATATGTATGAACTTCAATCTTTGCTCAAAGGAAAGAAGTTTGGTATTGTGGTTATCTCAAAATCAGGAACTACTACTGAACCAGCCATTGCTTTCCGCTTATTGAAAGATCAACTTGAAAGCCAACAAGGTAAGGGAAGTGCCCAAAAATTGATTGTTGCTATTACAGATAAGCAAAGAGGAGCTTTGCGTACTTTGGCAACTCAAGAAGGGTATAAAACTTTTGTGATAGAAGATAACATCGGTGGACGTTATTCAGTACTTTCTCCTGTTGGTTTGTTGCCAATTGCAATTGCAGGATTTGATATTGAAAAGTTAGTTGAAGGAGCAGTAGAGATGGAGAAAAACACCTCTAAAGACATTGCTTTTTCTGATAATATGGCTGCTGTATATGCAGCAACAAGAAATGAACTTTACAAGAACGGAAAGAAAATAGAGATTTTGGCAAATTTTCATCCAAAATTGCATTACGTTTCGGAGTGGTGGAAACAACTTTATGGCGAAAGTGAAGGCAAAGAAAATAAAGGAATTTTCCCAGCTTCTGTTGATTTTACTACCGATTTGCATTCTATGGGGCAGTGGATTCAAGAAGGTGAACGTACGATTTTTGAAACAGTTATTAGTGTGGAAAAATCGAATTTTAACGTACAAGTTCCTGCTAATGAAGAGAATCTTGATGGTTTGAACTTTTTGGCGGGAAAACGCATAGACGAGGTGAAGAAAATGGCCGAACTTGGAACCATGTTAGCTCATGTTGATGGTGGAGTTCCTAATATCAAGATTCTTGTTCCTGAGTTGAATGAATTTTATTTGGGAGAGTTGATTTACTTCTTTGAGAAAGCTTGTGGTATAAGTGGATTGTTGCTTGATGTGAATCCATTTAATCAACCAGGAGTTGAAGCTTACAAAAAGAATATGTTTGCTTTGCTAGAAAAACCTGGTTATGAAGAGGCAACAAAAGAAATT
>JAGCIZ010000087.1 GCA_017648235.1 Paludibacteraceae bacterium | reverse complement strand
TACATTGGCTAGCCACGCTTTATGTATCTTCGGTGACCATCAAGACGTAATGAGTTGTCGCCAAACAGGTTTTGCTATGCTAGCAGAAGGTTCTGTTCAAGAAGTTATGGATTTGGCTGCTGTTGCACATTTGTCAACTATAAAAAGCCGCGTACCATTCGTAAACTTCTTTGACGGATTCCGTACTTCACACGAAATTCAAAAAATCGAAGCTCTTGAAAATGAAGATTTAGCGCACCTCATTGACCAAAAAGCATTGGCAGAGTTCCGTCAACGTGCTCTAAACCCAAATAAACCTGTTGCACGTGGTATGGCAGAAAATCCAGATCACTTCTTCCAACATCGTGAAAGTTGCAATCCTTACTATGAAGCTGTTCCTGCTATTGTTGAAGAATACATGAAAGAGATTTCTGCTATCACAGGACGTGAATATGGATTGTTCAACTACTACGGAGCAAAAGATGCTGATCGTGTAATTGTAGCGATGGGTTCTGTAACGGAAGCTATTCGTGAAACTATCGACTATTTGACAGAAAAAGGCGAAAAAGTAGGTTTAATTGCAGTTCATCTTTACCGTCCATTCTCTGCTAAACATTTCTTGTCTGTACTTCCAGAAACTTGTAAACGTTTGGCTGTGCTTGATAGAACAAAAGAACCAGGCGCAAATGGCGAACCTATGTACTTAGACGTAAAAGACGTTCTTTATGGACAAGAAAATGCTCCTATCATTGTAGGCGGACGTTATGGTTTGGGTTCAAAAGATACTACTCCTGCTCAAATTTTAGCAGTTTACGAAAATCTAGCATTACCTCAACCAAAAAATCAGTTTACTATTGGAATTGTTGATGACATCACATTTACTTCTCTTCCTCAAAAAGAAGAAATTGCTCTTGGTGGTGAAGGTATGTTTGAAGCTAAATTCTATGGTCTTGGAGCTGACGGTACTGTTGGAGCAAACAAAAACTCAGTTAAGATTATTGGCGACAACACAAACAAATATTGCCAAGCATACTTCTCGTACGACTCTAAAAAATCTGGTGGGTTTACTTGCTCGCACCTTCGTTTTGGCGACAATGCTATTCGCAGTACTTACTTGGTAAATACCCCTAACTTTGTTGCTTGCCACGTTCAAGCATACTTACGCATGTACGATGTTACTCGCGGATTGCAACAAAACGGAACATTTCTTTTGAACACCATTTGGAACGAAGAAGAGTTGGCTAAGAACTTACCAAACAACGTAAAACGCTATTTGGCTCAAAAGAATATTTCTGTTTACTACATCAACGCAACACAAATTGCACAAGAAATTGGTTTAGGAAATCGAACAAACACTATTCTTCAATCAGCATTTTTCCGTATCACAGGCGTAATCCCTGTTGATTTGGCTGTTGAACAAATGAAGAAATTCATTGTCAAATCATATGGCAAAAAAGGTCAAGATATTGTTGACAAAAACAATGCAGCTGTTGATCGCGGTGGAGAATACAAACAACTCGCTATCGACCCAGCTTGGGCAAATCTTGCTGACGATGAAGCTATTGCAAACAACGATCCAGACTTCATCAACAACGTAGTTCGTCCTATCAATGCACAAAATGGCGACTTATTGCCAGTTTCTGCATTCAAAGGAATCGAAGATGGAACTTGGGAACAAGGAACTGCAAGATACGAAAAACGTGGAGTTGGAGCATTTGTGCCAGTATGGAATGCTGATAACTGTATTCAATGTAACAAATGTGCTTACGTTTGTCCTCATGCTTGTATCCGTCCTTTCGTACTAGACGAAAACGAAAAAGCAGGTTTTGCTGCAAATACAATCGAAATGAAAGCTCCTGCTGCAATGAAAGGTATGAATTTCCGTATCCAAGTTGGTGTTTTAGATTGCTTGGGTTGTGGCAACTGCGTTGACGTATGTCCTGGAAATCCAAAAGCAGGTGGGCCTGCACTTAAAATGGTTGACCTTGAAAGTCAATTGGAAGAAGCTAAAAATTGGGATTATTGCGTAGAAAATGTTAAATCAAAACAAAACTTGATTGACATCCAATCAAACGTTAAAAATTCTCAATTTGCTACTCCACTCTTCGAATTCTCTGGTGCTTGCTCTGGTTGTGGCGAAACACCTTATTTGAAACTTATTTCACAACTCTTTGGTGATCGTCAGATGGTGGCAAATGCAACAGGATGTACTTCCATCTATTCAGGATCAGTACCTTCTACTCCATACACTACAAACGAAGAAGGTCACGGACCTGCTTGGGCAAATTCATTGTTTGAAGACTTCTGCGAATACGGATTAGGTATGCAATTTGCAAATGAAAAAATGCGTGCTCGCATCGAACGTTTGATGACAGAGGCTCAATCTTGCTCTTGCTGTTCAGACGAACTCAAAGGATGGTTTGCCGAATGGATCGAAAACCAAAACGATGCTACAAAAACAAAAGAACTTGCTGCTAAAATAATTCCTGCTGTAGAAGCTTGCGATTGCGACATTTGCAAACAAATTAGCGCACTAAGCGGATACTTAATCAAACGCTCACAATGGATTATTGGTGGCGACGGTGCAAGCTATGACATTGGCTATGGTGGTTTGGATCATGTTATTGCTAGTGGTAAAAATGTAAACATTCTGGTACTTGATACTGAAGTTTACTCCAACACTGGTGGACAAGCTTCTAAAGCAACTCCTGTTGGTGCCATTGCTAAATTTGCTGCTGCGGGAAAACGTGTTCGCAAAAAAGACTTGGGTATGATTGCTACAACTTACGGATATGTATACGTAGCTCAAATTGCAATGGGTGCTGACCAAGCTCAAACGCTTAAAGCGATTCGCGAAGCTGAAGCTTACGACGGTCCATCACTTATCATCGCATATGCTCCATGTATCAACCACGGGTTGAAGAAAGGCATGGGCAAATCTCAAGCAGAAGAAGCAGCTGCAGTAGAATGTGGATACTGGCACCTATGGCGATACAATCCAGCATTGGAAGCAGAAGGCAAAAATCCATTCACACTAG
>JAGCIZ010000086.1 GCA_017648235.1 Paludibacteraceae bacterium | reverse complement strand
TTGAAAATCTATAAAAAATGGCTCTCCATTTTTTATCATCACATTCCGAGACTGAAAATCACGATAAAGAAACGTATCCGTTTGGAATTCCAAAAGTTTTTTCGAAAAGAAGTCAAAATCATCCTCCAACAAATCTTCTCGAAAATCAACCGACTGAGTTTTCAAAAAATTGTACTTAAAATAATTCAAATCCCAAAGAATACTCCTTTGGTCAAACTCACGAACTGGATAACAAACAGAGAAATCAAAACCCTCTGCACCTTCGAACTGGAGTCGAGGCAAATATTTTATTGTTTTTCTCAACAAAGATTTCACTTCTTCCGAAGATTCGCCATTCTTACGGCCTTTTTCTATACATTCAAAAAGAGAAACATCAGAAAGATCTTCTTGCACATAACAAGAGAAATCGTCTGCAAAAGCTAGTACCCTAGGGACGTTTAATCCTTTTGACGAGAAATGTTTAGAAATCTCACAAAACGCCTTATTTTCATCAAGAGATTCTCCACAAGTTCCAATGAGTGTAGATTTTTCGCCTTTCAATCGAAAATATTTCCGATTACTTCCCGCAGCGGAGAGTTCCACAACAGAGTCCAACTTTTCACCTGTAGACCGCTCAAACAAATACTGTAATTTATTAGAAACCATCTTTATCTTTTTCTCTTCCACAAATTTTCTTACACTCACAATACTTACACACATCCGAATTTCTGTCTGCCTGAGTAAAAGGTTTTTCCTTATCAAAGATTTCGTCAATCAGTTCCTTCAGATTCGCTACAAATTCTTCTTCCACAGCAGAAAATTCTTCAACATCACTTGAGCCACAAGAAATCAAAGGAGAACAATCATCTTTAGACAATGACCTTATATAGTAAACATTTGGTTGTAAAGTGCCATTTTCTCCATTCAAACGCAGCAATAAGGAATAAAAGAAAGTCTGAAAAATAGCATCTAAATCTTTTTTAGTCCTAGGTCTTTCAAAAAGGGAATCTACATTATCAAACTTCATTTCTTTTGAAGAACCCGTTTTGTAGTCAACAACTATTTTCTTTCCATCTTTTTGATGTAAACGATCGATTTTCCCATAAAACCCAACCTCCTGTTTATTCGTAGAAAAATTAACTTTTACTTCTTTTTCCGAATCGAGATATTTAAAAGGAACATTTTTTTTATCAAAATTCAAAGCCATCCTTACGTATGTCTTTATTATCTCTGCTATCAATCTAAACCTACCTTTAAGTTCAATTTTTTCGTCTTCATTTTTATTTAGATATTCCTTAGCAAAAGCTTTATTAAGGCAACTTTCAATCTCTAACTCGTTTTGTAATATTCCCTCAATATCTTTTTCTTCAATAGTCTGTTCGCAAAACTTCTTATAAAGTCCTTCCAACGTAGAATGAACTATCGAACCAAAAACATCGTTCTCAATTTCTTCTGACAACTCATTGCTATCCTTTATTCCTACAACCTTTGAAAAATAGAACTTCAACGGACAATGTAAATATTCATTTAATGCTGTAGCCGAGAATGTGATACTTTTTAGTTTATCAATAACTTCTTCATCTTTCTTTATCTCTATAGAATCCTCATTTTTTGAGGATACTGAGTACGACATTTTTTTCTCTTTTCCTATTTCTATCAACTTATAGTGATAGCACAACTGATAAATAAAACGGCTCATTTCTCCATGATCGCTTATATCAGTACGAGAATCGTAAAGCAAAAACACACGCTTTGCAGAAGCGATTAGACGATAAAAGTAATAGGACTGTAGTGAGTCTTGATGCTCATAAGTGGGTAATCCAAATGCCTTTCGAAAAGCATAGGGTATGGAGGAATCCACCGATTGCTTTTTAGGGAAAATATCTTCATTAAGTGAAGTAATTATCACATTTTCAAAATCCAGTGAACGTGTTTCCAAAACTCCCATTATCTGCAATCCAGAAAGCGGTTCTCCTTCGAAAGGAAACTTCTCACTTTTTACAAGTTGCTTCAAAATCAAATACAACGTCGGCATGGAAAAACATACCTGTGCCTTTTCTATCTGCGCCTTAACTCGATTAAGAATTGTAATATAACAATATGCGAAAGCCTTTTCTAAGTCGTTTTCCTCTCCGACCCAAACAGATTGCAACGAACAAATAACCCGAGAAAGATAATCTAAAAAGTTAGATTCCTCTACAACGCTAAATATTTCTTTCAATAACTCGGTTTGTCCAAAAAAAGAATGTTCTATCCAAAACTTCTTCTCCTTAGAAATAATATTAATCAAATCCTCAACTTCACTAGAATAAACATAAGGATGACGCAAAATCATTAGCACGTTTTTGAAATAAAACTGAATAACATTATCATGCAAACGAGCATTCCTATGCAATTCAAACAAATATTCTACCAACGAATTGATAGGAGCAATGCTCAGCGGATAACCCATTGTTACATTCACACAAACATTCTCACCACTATCTTTTTTCTCCAAAATAGATTTTGGTAAAGAGTAAAGTTGAGGCAAAAGCAACTTTTCGTCAGGAAGTACGATTGCTGTTTTTATTAAAGAACTCTTATCGCATTCTTTTGAATATAAATCCTTGATTATCTTGTAAACTTGCTTTGTTTGCGCAACCGAAGAGGGAAGAGACATTACTTCAAATCGTTCTTTCGCTTGATCCTTATTTTCCAAAGAAAACTTTGAAGGAAATTGTTGTATGTTTTCATGTAAAAATCGCATACCTGAATTTAAAGAGTCTTTATCAAAAAAGATTTCAGAACAATTGTCCCAGTAAAAATCTGCAATTCCATGTTGCCTGAAAATTTGGAACATTTCTTTCTCCGTGCCATTCAATGCATTAAACCCAACAAACACCACGTTAGTATAAGAAATTTCAACCTTCTTATTTTTTAGGTTCTCAATTGCATCACGGCATAACATTCCGCCATAAGCAACTCCATCGCTCAATAAACTTTTCTTGAAATCCTCATATAAATCCAATAATTTCCCCCAAATAGTTATAAAGTTTTGAGTATATAATTTCCTATCTTTTTCTGATGGAATATTTGACCAAAAACGCTTTATTATTTGAAACTCATCAGAGTTTTCATCCAAGTAATCAAACTTCGACAGCAATTCTTGTTCCTCAACAATATTCTGGAAAAGTTTCTGAGCATCTACATAATAATTGTCGATGTCATTAAAATCATTAAGTAGCATCTGTCCCCAAGAGACAAACTTATCAAATTCCTCATTAGAATTTACAACTCTCTTATAACTTTCGAACAAACGAAACAATAGAGCAATATTATCCTCCTGCTTCAAAGACGTAAATTGCTGAAAAAGTTCATTTATCGTCAAAATCTGAGGCGAAAACATTGGTTTCGTCGCCAATTCGGAAAGATATTTTTTGAAAAACAATCCTGGACGACGATTAGGGAAAACAAACAAAAATTCGGAAAGATGATTGCCTTCACCATATTCCGAATAAAATTTCTGTGCTATTTGCCTAAGGAATCCTTTCATCTCAAATTATAGGACATTTAGGACTTGCTCTTTTATTTGTTCTAACTCATCTTTCATCTTCACCACCAAAATTTGCATTTCAGAATGGTTTGATTTTGAACCCATAGTATTAATTTCCCTGCCCATTTCCTGCGCAATAAAACCTAGTTTCTTTCCTTGACAAACTTCATTTTTCATTGTTTCGCGGAAATACTTTAAGTGGTTTGTTAGTCGAGTTTTCTCTTCTGATATATCAAGTTTTTCAATGTAAAAAATCAGTTCTTGCTCAAACCTATTTTTATCAAATTCAACATCAATTTTCTGCAAATTTTCACGCAAACGGTTAGAAATTTTATCAACACGTTCAGCTTCGTATTTCTTTATTTCTTCTAGATAAGATGATATATTGTTAAGTTTTTCATTAAAAACATTTTCAAGAGCCACTCCTTCTTGCTTTCTAAAAGCAACAAGTTGAGCAAGAGCATCTTTAATTGCGTCAGCAATTTTTTCCCATTCTGCATCATCTGAAGTCGGAGCGCTTTGTTTGAAAACTTCTGGCATTTTTAGCAAAATAGAGAACCAGTCTTTTGGTTGCTCGATTCCTAACTCAGTTGAAAGAAGATCAATCTGTTTTTTATATGCAGATATCAAATCTTTATTCATCAAAAGCGAAGTTTCTTCACTTATATTTTCAATAAAGATTCCAAAGTCAACCTTTCCTCGCTCAAGAGCACGAAGCACTTCATTACGAACAAGCAACTCCTTTTCTCTGTACGCAACCGGAACTTTAACCGACAAATCCAATTGGCGACTATTCAAAGATTTTACCTCAACTATAATTTTCTTTCCATTATGTTCAGCAACGGATTTTCCGTAACCGGTCATTGATTGTATCATAATTTTTCTTTCTTTTTAAACAGCAACAACACCCTTTATTGCTGGATGTGGATCATAATTTTTTAGTTCAAAATCCTCAAAAACAAAATCTTCAATATTGGTTTTACTAGGATTAATTAACATAGTTGGTAAACTTCTTGGCTCACGAGAAAGTTGCTCATTAATCTGCTCCAAGTGATTCAAATATATATGAGCATCGCCTAACACGTGTACAAAGTCCCCTAGTTTCAACCCCGTTACTTGGGCTATCATCATTGTAAACAACGCATAACTTGCAATATTGAAAGGAACCCCCAAAAAGACATCTGCACTTCTTTGATAAAGTTGACAAGAGAGTCGTCCTTCATTTATGTAAAATTGCATAAAACAATGACAAGGTGGAAGTGCCATATCTTCTACTTCAGGCGGATTCCACGCTGAAATAATCAGTCTCCGACTTGTAGGATTATTTTTAATTTGCGAAATCAAATCAGCAAGCTGGTCGACTCCTCCAAAGTTTCTCCACTGTTTCCCATAAACTGGTCCTAACTCACCCCACTTTTGAGCAAATTCTTCACTTGATTTTATTTTTCCGACAAACTCTTCTTGAGTTTCTCCCTGATACTCATCCGATTTTTGATAAATAGCAAATGGCCATTCATTCCAAATTCGGACATTATTATCAACCAAATATTTTATATTTGTATTACCCGAAATAAACCATAACAATTCATGAATAATGCTTTTAAGATGCACTTTTTTAGTGGTTAGAAGAGGAAACCCCTCCGACAAATCAAAACGCATCTGATATCCGAAATAAGAAATTGTCCCAGTTCCTGTCCTATCTTCTTTTCTTATTCCTTTCTCTAAAATTGTCTTACACAAATCTAAATATTGCTTCATAGCACTAAAATTTATTTCCCCCTCAAAGCTCTTTGCTTTTTTAGTTTATTAACATCAAATAAAACTCCTAAACAAATACTAATATTTTGATTGCTCGAGCGTCCAAAATCATCTTTAATTGTGTTAGGAAAAATATCTCCCAAACCATAATGATAACGAGCATCCAACTGATAAATTCCCGCTTTTGTATGAAACTCAAAACCCGTTCCTCCACAAATACCATAATCAAATTTATTAGCAACAGCTAATTCATGCTGCTTATAAACCTTATCATGGTTATGAGAATCTATTATATTTTCAGATTTCTTTTCTCCCAAATAAACCCCAAGATTTAATCCCAAATTAAAAAACCATCTAAACTTTTTCTTTCCAAAGAAAATATGGGTTATAAACGGCAATTCCAAATAATGCGTTTGGCGAACATAGCTAAAACTCTTCTCCTTTTCTTGCCAACCACGCTGCATATAGTTTAGTTCTACCTGTAATCCAAAATATTTCTCAAATATCAAACGCGTATAAACACCACCCGTATAGCCAAATGTGTATGTTGGTTTCACTATAGAATTTGAAGGGAAAAGGATTGTAGAAGCGACTCCACCGTGCTTCGTACCTATCGCAATTTCTGGTTCATAAGCCCAAATAAAAGAAGAGGAAAACAATAAAAATACAACGAAAAACTTTCTCTTAAACATACTTTTTTCAAGAGTTTATTTCACATTTTTATGGATGTAGAAGTTTTGATTTACCCATCCTCCATTTTCCACTTGCACAAACTTAAACTCTGACTGCACACAATCTGTAACAGGAATAGCAAATCCATTTGTAGGATTTTCCCTGTCAATTAATAGCATCCGCAACATATATTGCATTATATCAAAGCCCAACATATCATAACGAGGTATATCGCTAGAAACTGGAGTACCAAATTGACTTAAAAACTGAGAATTATATGCATCAGTTGCTAAGGTTTTCTTATCCATAAAAAGAGATGAATAACATATTGGCAACGTAGTTCCAAGAAATAAATCTATCCCCCACTTTTCAAATCCAATAATTTCTAAATTTTTAGGTTTTCTTGCAGACAATATTTTAATATACGGCGCAACTTTATTTTTATCCTCCGAAGCAAGTAGAAACAATGTTGAGACATTTGTTGTCAGTTCTAAAACCGAATCAATATTCGCCGTTTCTATATCAATCGATTCATAAGGAACATGATTTTTAATTAACTCCTTTTCTAAATTCTCCGCAAAAAGACGTCCTTTATCCTTCTCTGCAGCAGACACTTTTCCCAAAACAAACAACTTACTTCTATTCTTCTTTACCAAATCAGAAACAACCAAATCCATCAGCATCTTTTGAGTAGGATTTACTTGTATTAGATACGGGTTTTTATAAATATCATCCACACTGGAGGAAAAAGGAATGACTGTATAAATTTGATTATTAACGGCAAATTCTGACACCAAAGGAATTATCTCCGCATACGCGGGACCTATTATCAAGTCAACTTCCTTAAGTTTCTCATCCTTTAATATTTCAAATACAGTTTCTTTTGAGTTTTCTGTATCATAAGTCAATATTTCGCTTGATACCCCCCTCTTTTTTGCATTGTTTAGTGCCAATAAACAACCTTTGTAAAAATCTAAAAATTTATCCGTTTTTTTATCAGAAAGTCGAAACGGAAGTAAAATCCCCACTTTAATAGGAGAAGAGGAAACTTTTTTCTCTTGTAAAGGTTCTTCTTTTTCTTTTATTGCAAGAGTATCTACTAAAGTTTTCTCTATGGCTCTTTTTTGAGGAATCTTCAAAATCATTCCCTTAGGAAGCGACTCTCTGATCTCATTATATTGGGTAATATCATTAATATCAACTCCATATTGCCGACTAATACTAAAGAGAGTTTCTTTTCTCTTTACCTCGTATTCTATAAAAGTTATTGTATCTGATTCTTTAACAGATTCTCTAACAACTACCGTTTTTCGAGGAATGAGAAGACTCTGCCCCTCTTTGATTTCGCTTCCTTGTAATTTATTGCAAGAAATTAAATCATCAATCTTCACATCATAAAGTTTAGAAATAGCATAAAGCGTTTGTTTTCGTTCTACAACATGAGTCAAATAAGAGACACCAGACTCTTCTTTCTTCAAAGAAGAATCTTCCACATTCTTTTTTATAGGGATTACAAGTTTCTGTCCAACTTTTAGTCCGCCACTGGTGTTTATCTCAGGATTATTCTTATGTAAATCCGCTTGTGAAATTCCAAATCGCTGACTGATAGACCAAAGACCCTCGCCCTGGCGAACTACATACTCATAATACTCTACACCGTTTTTCTCTATCCTCGGATGTACATTATTATTTTGCGCAAACAAAACAAACATTACTCCCAAAAAAGAAAAAACAATAAACAAGAAAAACCTTTTCATCTCTTTCTTACTTTGCTAAAACGCAAAGATAAAAAAAAGTAAAGGAAGAAAAAATATGTAACTTATTAGATTAAAAATTATGAGACAAAAACAAAAAAGGGTTGAAAAAATCCAACCCTTTTAAATTACATTTATAAATCAAAAAATTAATCTGCTACACGTACCAAGCGGAAACCACATCTAATTCCTTTCACTCCAAAAAGAATTTGATTTTCAGCATCTATTTTTAAGGCATCTTTAGAAGAAAAACAAGAACCACCTTTAACATAAACACCATCCCCTTCTGGTATAGTATCACAAGTCATTTCCG
>JAGCIZ010000085.1 GCA_017648235.1 Paludibacteraceae bacterium | reverse complement strand
GGTGCTCACTAAACGCTGCGCTTAAACGTTCGCACGCAATTCCGGATGGCTTGAAATTGTTTCG
The DNA here is from genome assembly GCA_017648235.1 of Paludibacteraceae bacterium. Classification (GTDB taxonomy): domain Bacteria; phylum Bacteroidota; class Bacteroidia; order Bacteroidales; family Paludibacteraceae; genus RGIG9608. The sequence continues at coordinate 4,355 of JAGCIZ010000085.1, read as the reverse complement.
GATAATTAGTGTTTTGTGAATCTGGCCTTATGGACTATCTTGTGCTTGGCATAATAGTCTTCAATTGTAAGTATCCCTCTCTTATAAGCATATTTGTATTTTTTTAACACAAAAGTAGCAGAGAGCACTCCTTGCTACAATATGCTTTTCATCGGATGCTTACATGTACTTTATCGGGTGCTTACAAAAAAGGGCCGACAAAATTTGCCGACCCCTATACAAGTTTAATAATCTATGTGATTATTTCACAGTTGCATTACCGAGACCTCCAATAACCAATGTATTAAGGTTTTCAGATGTCAAAGCAACGCCACCAATTGTACAATTTTCGAAAGTAATTTGTCCAATAGCATCTATTTCATATCCTTCACAGAAGTTACAACCCACAAATGAGGTAGGTCCATAAGGACGACAGAATTTATATCCGTTTCCTTCTCCGAATGAGCAATTGGTGTAAACAACTTCTTTGTGTGCATCTGAATGAGAAGTCCAACCATTCAATGTTGAGTTTGAAATATATACACCATAGTTCTTGTTTCCTGCATCAGAGTTGAAGGTGTAAATTACATTTTTGAAAATAACATTCTCAATGAATACATCACAAGTTGCACCACTCATAAAGATACCGCGCATTGCTCCATTGACTGTAATATTTTTAATTGTTCCGCCAGTAATATTAGCAACACAATCCCATGTATTCCATGCGTTATTTACAGTCAATGTATGGCCTTGACCATCAAGAACAGCGCCTTTTGAAACCTTAACACCTGTAGCGCCATAACCTGAGCCTGCGCTAGTTTCATTTGCAGACAATGTGATGTCACATAGCAAAGCAGTGTTTTCTTCGAATTCAGTGTCGTATTTGCCATTAGCATTTATTGTTAAATCTTCTTGTGAAGTAATAACTGCATCAGTACCTTCTGGGACAACAAAATATTTACTAACTTGTGTTATAACTTCATATCCTTCTGCTATACTAGCATAAATTGAAGGGTCACTAATGTAAGAACCACCCGAAAGCAAGATTCTATTATTGTAATCATTGTTTTCGCCATAGTGGAAAATACCATCTTCTCCATTGAATTCACCCCCACGTACAATTACTGCATTTTTGGGCATTGTTCTTACTGCTGCTCCATTGATAGCAACATTTCCTTCAAAGATGGCGTTTCCATCAATTTGAACTGAAACATTTTCAGCAGATGAACCATTTGAATAGATATAAACTGCTAAATTGTATGTTGCTTCTGTAGATGTTAATTTACCTCCAGTAATTTCAATATTTGTTTTAGGAGCTACAGTTGATGCGCTAGATGGTAGTTGAACCATAAGGGCTCTTGAGCCTTTAATATGTCCTCCGCTGATATTTACTGTGTTGAAATCGTTTCCGAATGATACTTGACGAATAGCATGTCCATCATTTAGGATTTCACCACCTTCAATATTCAAAGTGGCTCCAGCGTTTGTGTTGATAGCGTAAGAAGCGTGGGAGATTGATCCTGAAGTATTCTCAATAGTTCCTCCTTTAACAATTAGAGTTCCAAGGTTTTGAATGGTTTGGTTGCCATAACCATAAGTATCATCAGGAGTTCCAATGTATTTGTAAGAAATTTTACCATTACCTTTACTATCTTCAATAACAAGGTATCCTTTGTTTTCAATTAGTTGATCACTCTTATTTTCTGTTGTTTGGTATGATAGAGTATGGCCGTTCAAGTCCAATGTCATTTGGCTAGAGATTACAAGAGGTGAGCTTAATGTCAAGTTTTCAGAAAGAATAACAGTACCACCGACTTGAGCAGCCAAGCGAAGTTTCTCTTCCATTGTTTCAGGTTGTTCTCCGGCAAATTCTTCATCGATAACGACATTGAAGTCGGTTGTGGTGGTAAGGATGTTACCAAGGATGTTGGTACGGAAGTTTCTTTGAACTGGGATGTTGTGCCACTCACGAGTTAGGGTTACATTTTCATTTTCGTTTGTTGCGGTCATTTTAGCTCTAATATTGGTTTTGTCGTTTACCAATAGGTAGTTCATTGAAAGCCAAGAATATGTTTCGTAACCTGATAGGTTCTCGTTTTGAGCTTTAGGAGTGTTATTCGACTTAAGAGTGATGGTTGTTGCTGAGTTTGCATCAATTGCACCATTCTGTGTTTTTAGGTTGAAACTTGTGTAAACACCTTCAACTTCAATAGCTGTTTCAGTGATTTCAATACCAGATTTTGCTGCCAAATCATAGTCCAATGTTGCTACGTTCAATTGTGCGAAAGGACGGGTAAGTTTAATTGTTTCAGTTTTGGGACCTTGAACTGTGTAGCCTAATTTGTTAGCATAGAATGCATCAAGGTTTTCGTTGTTCGCTGTTACACCATTGTAATTAACACTTACAATACCATTCTCAGGATTAAAAGTGTATGGAGCACCTTGTGCTTGAGCCCAGAATACGATGTCATAAGTAACGCCGGTTACCAAAGGTAGGCTTACGGTTGCAGTTTTGTTGTCGATGTCGTAGCCATCAGTTTCTGTAAGTGCTGGGCGATATACTCCGCCTTGGTAAACAGCTACATAAAGTTTTGATACTGTTGTTCCGTCAGAGATAGCACGAGTGCCCATTTCTGGAGTGGCGATGTTGAATGTCACCATATCTCCGTTTTCTGAGATGTAAAAATCTTCGTTTTTGTTACATCCAGAGAAAAGAATCATAGCTGCCATAGCAACTAGTGAAAGGAAATACTTTCTCATAATAGATTGGTTTTAAATTAGTTGTGTGTTATTTGAATTTATGTATTTCGTTTTTGTGAAATTATCTACAAAAATAAGAAATTTTTACCAATTTGCATTGAGAAATGTGGTATTTGTTTTTGTGTTTTTTGAATTTTGCAATAAATGATATTTTGGCAAAATGATTGCATTGGAAAAAAGAATGTTTTAATTTTGTTAGAGATTATGATTGGGGATTTTATCAGATATATAAAATTTGAGAAGAGGTATTCTGAGCGTACTTGTACGATTTATGAGGATGCTTTGGGTTCCTTTTATCGTTTTGTGTATGATGATAGGGCGGGGGAGGATGGTTTTGTTGCTCTTCTTTCGGAGTCGGAGGTGGTGTCGGTGTTGTCTTATTCTCTGATCAGGTCTTATGTTGCGAGGTGTTTGGAGGATGGGTTGAGTGCCAGGAGTGTGAATCTTCATCTTTCGGCTTTGAGCAGTTTTTGTTCGTGGCTGGTTTCCAAGGGGGTGCTTTCTTCCAATCCCGTGAGGAAGATTACCCGTCCAAAGGAGAGTCACAGGCTGCCCGAATTTTATACTCAGAATTCGTTGGAACGTTTTTTTGAGATTCAGGGGTTCGATGGTTCTGAGGAGGCTTCACGGAATCTCCCTTTTCACAGGTATCGGAATCTGGTTCTGTTGCTGGTTATTTATTCTACGGGAATGCGCCGCAGTGAGGTAGTGGGACTTCGCCGGGAGTGTTTTGATGAGCAACGGATGGTTTTTAGAATTATTGGAAAAGGTGATAAATTGAGAGAAATTCCTGTTCCAATTTCGGTTTGTAAAGAAATTTTATTATATTTGGAGAGAATTAAGAGGGAGTTTCCATCGTTGGATGAGGGTGCTTTCTTTGTAACTGACTCGGGACAAAACATTTATCCCGAATTTGTGAATAAAGTGGTCCACGAGGAGTTGGATGGTCAGGAGGGATTTTCGGGCAAAAAGTCTCCGCACGTGCTAAGACACTCGCTTGCGACACATCTTCTCAATAATGGGGCTGACCTTAATTCGATAAAAGAGATTCTGGGACATTCCTCTCTGGCCGCGACTCAGGTTTATACCCATAACTCTTTTGAAATTTTGAAGAAAACATACATAACTGCTCATCCACGAGCAAAAAACGGAGGTAATTATGAAAATTAACGTTCAATCAATCAAATTCGACGCAGATCAGAAACTTCTTGATTTTATTGACAAAAAAGTTGGCAAACTTTCTAAGTTTTTTGACAATATCATTAGCTGTGATGTCAATCTTACATTGCAACCTGATCACAAGAAAAGCGTGAAGATTATTTTAGGCATCCCCGGTGATGACATTGTTATCGAACGTACTGCAGATACATTTGAAGATGCAGTTGTAGATTGTGTAGATGTGCTTCAAGATCAAATTATCAAAATCAAAGAGAAAAGATTTGGCAAATAGCCGGATAGAATAAAAACTTCATAACTTAATTTTAATGGTTCAGCCGTCGGTTCAGTTTTTGAATCGGCGGCTGTTTATATTATACTATATGAGATTTTTAGTGAGTTCTTCGAGGATATCTTCTCCGAAATATTCTTTCAGTGGGAATTGGCTGAGTCTCTCTTTG
>JAGCIZ010000084.1 GCA_017648235.1 Paludibacteraceae bacterium | reverse complement strand
TTTGCTTGTAGAGCACTCTATACCCCACTTTATATTCGGAAATGCCCATAAAGTGTCGGTATTTATACGTCCCCATAGAGTTATAGTACTATACTCCACATCACTCGCTCCGCCTGTAGCCACCAGCGTAGGTGCTTCGGGAGTGGTAGGCTTGATGTCGCCGTCTTGGTCGGAACCGTCAGTGTTGGCATCAGAGTCGTTTGGTTTATCACTTGTAGAGTCATCGCCAGGTTTTTCAATAGAAATACCCGATTCACTATCGGGATTTTCGCAGCCTACAAAGCCAAATGCCAATGCAGCTAAAAAAAGTGCTGCGAAAAATAAATGTTTCTTGTTCATTGTTTTTTAGATTTAAAATATTATTTGTCTTCAAGTTCTTTTATACGATTTGCAAGTCGTTTAGGTTCACATCGTTTACTTATAGTAAAACCCTTGCGAGCTTATATTTTACTCATATTAGATTTTTGTAATAACTCGCTCTCAATTTGTATAAGGCTTTCTACATCTTTATAAACTTCCAATAGCTCTTTTTGAAGTTTCTGAATTTTTTCATTGCGTTTACGGGGTATATAATTGAAAATAATACCTGTTATTATACCTGAAAATCCAATAATAGATGATGCAATAATGTTTGATAATTCTAGTGTCATTTCTTTTTATTTTAATTATTACATTCTAACAAAAAAGCGACATTGCTATAGTCCTTAGAAGCAGACCATAACAATGTCGCAGTTATTAATATTTATACGTATAACTTCTTGAAATATAGAGGTTTACCCCCCCCGCAAATGCTGCGTATTTGGTTATATTTCAGCGAGTTATGCATATAGGTTTTAGTCTTTAAGTTTTGCACAAATAAACTCACGATTGAGGCGCGCAATGTTGCTAAGCGAAACACTCTTTGGACACTCAGCAGCACAAGCACCTGTGTTGGTACAGTTACCAAAGCCAAGTTCGTCCATCTTAGCCACCATAGCTTTTGCACGACGAGCAGCTTCAATTTTCCCCTGAGGCAACAATGCCAATTGACTAACTTTTGCCGAAACAAAAAGCATTGCCGAACCATTTTTACAAGCTGCTACACACGCACCACAACCAATACAAGAAGCAGCGTCCATAGCTTCATCTGCAATTGGTTTTGGAATAGGAATTGCGTTTGCATCAGGCACACCGCCTGTGTTTACCGATACATATCCACCTGCTTGAATAATTTGGTCGAACGCATTGCGGTTTACCATCAAGTCCTTAATCACAGGAAATGCAGCCGAACGCCATGGCTCTACCGTAATAGTGTCGCCATCTTTGAACTTGCGCATGTGCAATTGGCAAGTAGTTACAGCCGAGTCGGGTCCGTGAGGGTGTCCGTTGATGTAAAGCGAACACATACCGCAAATACCTTCGCGACAATCGTGGTCGAAAGCCACAGGCTCTTTGCGTTCACGAATCAATTGTTCGTTCAACACGTCCAACATTTCCAAAAAAGAACTGTCGGTAGAGATGTTTTCCAATTTATAGGTTTCAAAGGCACCTTTAGCTTTAGGTCCTGCCTGACGCCATACTTTAAGCGTAATATTTATTGTTTTTTCCATTGTAGTATTAAGATTTATAATTTCTTGTTTGACGGGTAACAAATTCATAATCAAGAGGCTCTTTCAAAAGCGATGGTTCCTCACCTTCGCCATTGTATTTCCAGCAAGAAACGTAAGAGAACTTATCGTCCTGACGTAGAGCTTCGCCTTCTGGAGTTTGATATTCTTCGCGGAAGTGTCCACCGCACGATTCTTCGCGGTTGAGAGCGTCGCGAGCCATCAATTCGCCCACTTCGATAAAGTCTGCCAAACGAAGTGCTTTTTCGAGCTCAACGTTCATATCCATTTTATCGCCTGGGATAAATACGTTGCTCCAGAACTCTTTGCGGATAGCTTTGATTTTTTCCAAAGCAGTTTCCAAGCTTTCTTTTGTACGTCCCATACCTACAAAATCCCACATCACAAGACCTAACTCACGGTGGATGCTATCAACCGAGCGTTCACCTTGAATAGCCATCAAACGATCGATTTTTTCTTGAATAGCATTTTCTGCTTCAACAAATTCAGGCAAATCGGTACTCATACGTGGAACTTGAATTTGGTCAGCAAGATAATTTTGAATTGTGTAAGGAAGAACAAAATATCCGTCGGCCAAACCTTGCATCAACGCCGATGCACCCAAGCGGTTAGCTCCGTGGTCAGAGAAGTTTGCTTCACCAATACAGAACAAACCTTTGATAGAAGTTTGCAATTCGTAGTCAACCCAAATACCACCCATTGTATAGTGAATAGCAGGAAAAATCATCATTGGCTCTTCGTAAGGATTTTCGTCAACGATTTTTTCGTACATCTGGAACAAGTTGCCATAACGAGCAGCAACAACATCTTTTCCAAGACGATTAATTGCATCAGAGAAATCCAAGAACACTGCCAAACCTGTAGAGTTTACACCATAGCCAGCGTCGCAACGTTCTTTTGCAGCACGTGAAGCCACATCGCGAGGAACAAGGTTACCAAATGCTGGATAACGACGTTCCAAGTAGTAGTCGCGGTCTTCTTCAGGAATATCACGTCCTTTCAATTTTCCTGCTTGAAGTGCTTTTGCATCTTCCAATTTTTTAGGCACCCAAATACGTCCGTCGTTACGCAACGATTCCGACATCAAAGTCAATTTTGATTGGAATTCGCCATGAACTGGGATACAAGTTGGGTGAATTTGAGCAAATGCAGGGTTTGCGAAGTATGCTCCTTTTTTATAAATCTGAACAGCAGCCGAACCGTTTGAGCCCATTGCATTTGTAGAAAGGAAGAATGTATTTCCATAACCACCAGTTCCAATTACTACTGCGTGAGCAAAGAAACGTTCGATGCGTCCTGTAACCAAGTTACGAGCAATAATACCACGAGCACGTCCGTCAATAACTACAACATCAAGCATTTCGTAGCGAGAATACATCTTAACTGTACCCTTCTTTATCTGACGGCTCAATGCCGAATAAGCTCCAAGCAAAAGTTGTTGTCCTGTTTGACCTTTAGCATAGAACGTACGAGACACTTGCGCACCACCGAAAGAACGGTTATCAAGCAAGCCACCATATTCGCGAGCAAAAGGAACACCTTGAGCCACACATTGGTCGATAATATTATTTGAAACCTCTGCCAAACGATAAACGTTAGCTTCACGAGCACGATAGTCTCCACCTTTGATGGTATCGTAGAAAAGACGATAA
>JAGCIZ010000083.1 GCA_017648235.1 Paludibacteraceae bacterium | reverse complement strand
ATCTTCAAACGTGGAGAAACACCATCGGAACCGGTATCGCCCTTGTCTCCTTTTTCGCCTTGGATTCCTTGGTCGCCCTTGTCTCCTTTTTCACCTTTCTCTCCGTCTTTTCCGTCCTCACCGGTTACACGCACCTTATCGCCATTGGCATCAAGAAGCCAAGTGCCATTCTGAGTCCAATAATAAACGCCATCCTTATCGGCCATTACCCCAAGTGTGGACTGGCTCTCCAACTGCTCTATACGCTCGAGCAACTCTTCATTAACGTTATCGCACGATGCAAAACCAAAACTCAATGCCGTAAATAGCACTGCTAAAAATAAAAATCTGTTCTTTTTCATAATATTAAAGTAGTATATAAATTGTCAAGAGCAAAAGTACATTTTCTTATCGTCTCCCCACATAGGATAGCGACCTCAGAAGGAGCATTGCTATAAGAGGCAAAAAGGCCACGTGAAAGGCTTGTATGCCTAAAGCACAGAGCAAAAATACGACGGCAATAAGCAACATATTGATGATGTGTGCCACGCTCAACCATTTACGAGGTTTTACCCACGCAGCAATTCCAACAATAATCAGCAACGGATTGAGCCAAAGAATGTTATAGTTGTAATCCACAAGCGGATGTTGAGAGAAAGCCATCAAATAAAAGATAATCGTTCCGCAAATACCTGCCAAAATAAATAGCAACGAGTCGAGCCATTTTAAACGAATGCTTTTCCAACGTTCGTACACAGTAATCAAAGCAACAAGCAACAATACCAAACAACAAACTGCAATGGGCGAGGCGATGAATGGTAAGCTAGTTTGTTCTTCTTCTAAACTTGGATAACTTCTATTGGCTTTTACAAGTGGGCGCTGCTCCTTTCCTATATAAGCTTTTTGAGCAAACTGGTTCAGATAACTTGGAAGAAAGAATTTTTCTTTCTGAAAACCAATAGGTTTGTCGGCTTCACTACCAATCAGAATATCCACCCCAAAACAACCCCATGTGTTATAACCAAGCTTCTCAGCAAAAAGCGTTCTGTAAGTAGTTTTTATGCTATCAATGTCCCAAAACAACGTTTCATTGCAACAGTTTTCTATCATCTGATAAGGGCGAGTTGCACAATTGTCGAAAACAAAATTGTAACGATAATAACGATTTTTAGGTTCGTAATTTTCCATCAACGCTTGCCAAAGATTTTCTCGCTCTTCGGCGTTGAGGTTCAGTATTTGTTCCTCAACCAAAGAACCTCTCAAACGATAGATTTCCAAAAAGAAACTAGTATTTTCGATTCCTAACTCATAATCAGTTTCTCCCTTTATAAAGCGAGGAATAAATCTCGGTTGCGAAAAACTAAAAACGCCATAATTGAAAACAATATCAAAATTGTGTTCCGGATCTGCTATTCTAATCGAGGAATGTCCAAATTTAGTATAAATGGCTTCGTTGCAAGGACTACAAGTGAGCAAACTAACTTGTGCCTGGCTGGAGAGAGGTTTTACAGCAAAAGCAATGCTACAGCAAACACCTAAGACCAAAACAACGAAAAGACGTTTCATTTATTTCAGTTTTAGTTTCTCACCAACTTTTACTTTCGACCACTTTTCTTTGCCATTGAGTTTGTAGATGCTCAACATTTTTACACCATATTTTTGAGCAATGTCGTGCATTGACTCATTGTAATCAACCGTGTGAACAAAAGGTTTAGTGCTTACTTTGTTCTTTTTAGCTTGTACGTAAATTTTCATACCCGCTTTTATTTCTACATCATTGGGGTATTCGTTGAATTTACGCAATTCTCGCTCTTTAAGTCCAAACTCTTTAGCAATAGAAGCCCATGTATCTGTCGACGTAGTTATAATGTATGCTACGTTGTTGGTTTTCTTCACATCGTGAATAATATACATGTTCAAAGCGCCAAATTCCATATCCGAAACAACTTCAGCGCTCTCTTTTTCCGAAACTTGTTCTTTATCTTTTGAAGAAGTTGATGCTTTTGGCGAATGATTGTTGTAATTATCAGTTGCTTCTTTTACTCGTTTAGGGTCTGTATATGCTGCCAAGTCATAGTCTTCAATGATTTTTATCAACTTGTCGGGATATTGTGGATCGGTAGCATAACCGGCTGCTTTTAGTCCATAAGCCCATGCTTTATAATCAGTTATTTTGTAAGTAAAAAGCAATTTATAGCGATCCCGTTTGAGAAACAAAGAGTGATCTTCATAGGAGTCTATCACCTTTTCGTACTTTCTGAAACATTCACCTTTTTTGTCGTCGTCATGATAAACACGTTCTCCTTCCCAATTTGAATGACATTTTATTCCGAAATGATTGTTACTAGAAACAGAAAGTTCACTCTGCCCAGCCGACGATTCGAGCAACGCTTGCGCCAAAGTGATGCAAGCAGGAATTTTATGTCTGCTTTGCTCAACCATTGCTATTTCAGCATATTTTTCGATGTATGCTACGTAGGTAGCATTTTTTTTAGTTTGCGAAAACAATGTATTTGTAACACAAGCAAATAAAATAAGAAGAACGACTTTTTTCATAAAAATTTATTTTTCTTTCCTGATTTCGTTACGTTTAATTTTACCACTAATAGTTTTTGGTAATTCATCAACAAACTCCACAACTCTTGGATATTTGTACGGAGCTGTTGTTTGTTTTACATGGTTTTGTAGCTCTTTGGTCAATGCTTCTTTATCAGCGTCTTTATAATCTTTTGCCAAAACGATAGTTGCTTTTACTGCCTGACCTCTAATCGGGTCT
>JAGCIZ010000082.1 GCA_017648235.1 Paludibacteraceae bacterium | reverse complement strand
TGGGTTGTATTAGTTTTTCGGGACGTTATCCTGATAACTTATTGGAAGAAATTTCTAATTATGAGGCAGTTGCAAGTGTTATTGCTCATACAATGGATTTTGATATTATTCATTCACACGATTGGTTGACGTACCCAGCGGGTATATTTGCCAAAAGTATTATGAATAAACCATTGGTGATTCATGTTCATGCTACTGATTTTGACCGTAGTAGAGGAAATGTAAATCCAGATGTTTACCGAATTGAAAAAGCAGGAATGGATGCGGCCGACCATATTATTACGGTAAGTAATTTGACTCGTCAAACTGTAATTGAAAAATATCATCAAAATCCGGATAAGGTGACCACGGTTCACAATGCGGTTGATCCGTTGCCAAATGTGGAGCAGTTTAAGAAGACTCCGCGAAAAGATAAAGTGGTAACTTTTTTGGGACGTATTACAATGCAAAAAGGCCCAGAGTACTTTGTGGAAGCTGCGAGACGAGTTTTGCAAAAAACCAAAGATGTTCGCTTTGTAATGGCAGGAAGTGGTGATATGATGAACCAGATGATTCACCTTGCAGCTAAAAGTGGTATAGCGGATAAATTTCATTTTACAGGATTTTTGAAAGGTCGTCAGGTGCATGAAATGTTGGCAGAGAGTGATGTTTATATGATGCCGTCGGTTTCAGAACCATTTGGTATTTCTCCATTGGAAGCTATGCAAGTGGGAGCGCCTTCTATCATTTCAAAACAGTCGGGATGTGCGGAAATCCTTACCAATGCAATTAAAACTGATTATTGGGATATAGATGCAATGGCCGATGCTATTTATGCGATTGTGAAATATCCAGCAATGTACAAGATGTTGCGTGAGCAAGGTATTGCAGAAGTGAACAACATTAAATGGGAATTTGCTGGGCAAAAAGTAAGAGATATTTATAATAAAGTTCTAAATCAATAAAAATATGAAAACACTTTGTTTTTGTTTTAAAATTCATCAACCATATCGTTTGAAACGTTATCGTTTTTTTGAAATTGGCAATGATCATTATTACTACGATGATTTTGCTAATGAAAGTAATACTCAATATTTGTCGGAAACTTGTTACTTGGAAGCTAACAAAACAATGTTGGAAATGATTCAAAACTCAAATAAAAAGTTCAAGGTGAGTTTTGCAATTTCTGGTTTGGCATTGGAACAATTTGAGCAATATGCACCAGAAGTAATTGATAGTTTTCGTGAATTAGCAAAAACTGGTTGCGTAGAATTTTTGGCAATGCCCTATGCAAATTCGTTGGCTGCTGTTTACAATGAAAACGAGTTTCAAAACCAAGTAAAATTGCAATCAGAGAAGATAAAGGAACTTTTTGGAAAAACTCCTTCTGTTTTCTTCAATACGGAAATGATTTATTCTGATGAAATTGCATACCAAGTGGCAAAAATGGGATATAAATCGATGATTGTTGAAGGAGCTAAACATATTTTGGGATGGAAAACACCTAATATGCTTTATCAATCCGGAAAGTTGAAATTAATGGTAAGAAACGGAAAGTTGAGTGATGATTTGAATTATCGTTTCTCAAATTGGCAATGGGAAGAATATCCACTTACTGCAGATAAGTTCATGAATTGGATTGCAGCAGCTCCGGAGCAAGAAGACGTCTTCAATGTTTTTGTTGGGTATGAAACTTTGGGTAAATTTAACTCAAAAGAGAGTGGAATCTTTGAATTCTTCAAAGCTTTACCAATCTTTGCTTTGGAAAAAGACATAACTTTCTCTCTTCCATCAGAAGCTTTGTCGAAGAAAATTACTGCTCCACAATTATCGGTTCCATATCCAATGTCGTGGGCTGATGAAGAAAAAGATATGAGTGCTTGGAGAGGAAATGATTTACAAAACGAGTCATTGAACAAACTTTATGAGTTGTCAGAAAGAGTGCATCTTTGCTCTGACCGTTTGTTGAAACACGATTGGCTTTGTTTGCAGGCTAGTGATCACTTTTATTATATGTGTACAAAGCATTTTACAAATGGAAAAGTGGCTCACGAAAGTCCATATGAATCTCCATATGATGCATTCATGAACTATATGAACGT
>JAGCIZ010000081.1 GCA_017648235.1 Paludibacteraceae bacterium | reverse complement strand
TTCTTCTGTACCCCAAATCCAATATTCTCTTTCACCGGTTTCAAGTTCGTTTTCGTCTTCTGTATTAGCATAAGCGTAGGTTTCTGTAATTTTTGCTTGCCAGCATTTTTCCTTGTTTTCACAAGATGTCATCGACACCATTGCTATTACCACAATAGCAATTCCAATAATTGTTTTTTTCATAATCTGTTAAATTTTTAAAAAGTTAATAAATAATAAATTGTAGGAGCAAAAGTAGTGCAACCCAATAGAATAGATGAAAAAACATCATTCCGAAACCGCCACACAATCGGGCGGATTTCGCCCTATAATAGGGTTATTTTTGCTGCATTTTGGCATAAGCATCTGAATAGTAGTTAAATAGATTTTCTTCTAAGATTAACGAAATACGCAAAAGCAAGCCTGCGTCTATATGTTTTCGTTTAAGAATTTTTGACATATTCGACGAATCGGTATAAAGCTTCCGAGCCAACCAAGCTCCACTACGTTCTTGCTCTTGTAACTTTTGACGAATAATGTTTCCTATATGAATATCTTTTCCTATAAAAAACGTGAACTATTTTCGTTTTGCTTATCTAACTCTGATAGCCGACCAAAGCTTTGTAGGTAAATAAGCACGAAAACAACTCACGCCAAAAGACGTGAACTTCCGCCTGCTTATTCTCTCCTACTATAATTTGGTCGTTTTCAGAGTAGAGAATAAGAGCCAAAGCTCTAAAAAATAAAACCTGCCTTCGCAGTTTTGCAAAGATAGGCATTTAGTTACTAAAAAAGGATATCTCTTCTAAAGATAGAAATATTAAGAAGGAACAATTAAATGACAAGTTCCACTTTTTTAAAATGAAATCTAATCGCAAAGAGCATACAAGTCGGCTCTTGGATTGATGAGCATAAGTGCCACTTTTGATTTTTTTATCAATTTCAGTTCTTTTGGCCCAAAAAGCCAATCATCGAGTCCATACTCCCGCGAGGCAGACAAGATTACTAAATTATAGTTTTCTTCTAAAGCTTTTTCTATCGCCTCCTTTTCCACTCCAAAACTATCTTTTTGAGCAGTTTGTACATTATACTTCAGATCAAAGGAGTTGAGAAGTGTTTTTATGATATTGGTATTATTTTTTGCTTTACTACCATAATCGTTGGCTGTAAAAAGTGTGATTTCTGCAAGAAGGAATCGACCAAATGCACTAGAAAAGGGAGCTTTTTCTCTATCCTCTTCTAGAAACGTAATAGGAACTAAAACAGAGGAAATATCTACACTTTTCCCTTGTTTCACAAACAGATATGGCATCCGCAAAGTACGGCAACATTGAAGAAGGTTTTGTATGGATTTTGCTGAAGGATTAGCAGAAATCTCAAATAAAATCATCGATGCATCTGCATCTTCTGTAAATTTCGACAAATCTTTTTTGTTTACAACAGAATATTCAAAATCAGAAATTTGAGCGCTTAAAAATTGTTCATCAAATAACAATAATTTTACCTCCTGATTGAAAGCAACAGCCATTTTTTTTGCCATTTCAAGTGCTGCAAGAGGAAACGTATCGTTATACAAAACAACAAAAATCGGTCTCATCTTTTTTTATTAGAAAGGAGTACTGCTTTCTTCTGGGAGCGAAATTGTAGTCGTAGGGAAGTTTGATTTGCTGTTCGATTTGGACTCCAAAAACATTCCTCCACCTCCATTGCCCAAGGTTTGCTCGCTGAGGTTTGAGAATCGGGTAAACTCACCTTTGAATCGGAGACTAACATCACCAGTTTCTCCATTACGATGTTTGGCAATGATAATTTCTGCAATACCTCTTAAATCTTCACCATTTTTCCCTTCCATTATGCCATAATATTCTGGGCGGTGAATCAAACAAACCATATCCGCATCTTGCTCAATGGCTCCGGACTCACGAAGGTCGGAAAGTTGAGGACGTTTCCCTTCGTTAGAACGTTCTTCTACCTTACGATTCAACTGAGAGAGTGCAATAATAGGAATATTTAGTTCCCTCGCCAATACTTTTAGCGAACGAGATATCAAACTAATTTCTTGCTCACGGCTTTGAAAACGCATTCCTGATGCATTCATTAATTGCAAGTAGTCGATGATAATTATTTGTACATCATGTTCTTTGACCAAACGTCGTGCCTTTGAACGTAACTCAAAAATAGACAATCCGGGAGAGTCGTCAATAAAAATTGGAGCATCTTGTAACAATCTTATTTTATGGTCATAGATATCCCAATCCATGTCGTCCAAATCACCAGTTTTTATTTTATTGGCAGGAATACTTGTTACGTTTGTAATCAAACGATTAACTAACTGAATAGCATCCATTTCCAAACAAAAAAGAGCAACAGGAATTTTGTAATCGACTGCCATATTTTTGGCCATCGAAAGCACAAAAGCAGTTTTCCCCATTGCAGGACGAGCTGCCACAATAATCAAATCAGAACGTTGCCAACCCGCAGTTATTTTGTCTAAATCATAGAAACCACTTCTAACACCCGTAAGTTCACCTTTGTTGGCAAACACTTTACGCATACGTTGATATGATGCCTCGATAACAGGATTGATTTGAGTAAAATCTTTCTTTTGATTGTTTTGAGTGATTTTAAAGATTTCTGCTTCTGCTTTTTGAAGAACTTCATCAATGTCATTTTTTTCATCAAATGCATCTGTCTGCAACTCAGAAGAGACATTGATAAGTTGGCGAGCTAAAAATTTTTGAGCAATAATGCGTGCGTGATATTCAATATGAGCCGAATTAGCGACTTTGCCAGTTAGTGTAGATAGATAATAATTTCCACCAACTTTCTCCAATTTTTCATTCTTTCTCAACTGTTCGCTTACTGTAAAAATATCAATTGGATGATCATTGATATGTAAATCAAGAAACGCTTGATAAATGTGCTGATGTTCGTCTTTGTAAAAAGATTCCGTTTTGATAATGTCAAGAACTTTCTCAATTGCTTTAGGTTCAATCATTATTGCTCCCAAAACAAGTTCTTCTAACTCAGTGGCTTGAGGTGGAATTTTTGCATATTCCAAACCACCACTCAATTTGTTGGATGATGAGCGATCAACTCTTTTTTGTTCTTTTCTTTCAGCCATTTTATCGAATCTCTTTTTACCTTTTTAGGGACGCAAAGGTAATAAAAATAGATCAACCAATTCGAGAAAACCTTTCTATTGAAAAAAGATTTTATTAATACATTTCAACACTTCTATTCTGTCAAAAGTTTTTCAAAACCGCTGCTAAAAATAGAGTACAAAGAGTCATTTTTAGTGCAGATAAAGAATCCTTCTATTTCGTCAATGCTATCGCACAAAGCGATGCTTTTTTCGAGTCCCAATACCATACAAGCAGTAGCAAAAGCATCTGCTGTCATACAACTTGGAGCAACTATAGTCGCACTTAACAATTGATGTTGAACTGGGTATCCTGTTTTGGGATTAATAGTATGAGCATATTTTTTTCCGTCTTTGTAATAAAATTGTCGATAATTTCCCGAAGTAGCCATAGCAATACTATTTGAATATAGCACTGATTGAATTTCTCCAGTTTGTGTTAAGCTCTCTGTTGGTTTGTTTATCCCAATTGCCCATTTCTTTCCTTTCGGGTTTCTCCCTTTTGCAACAATTTCTCCTCCAATATCAACTAGAAAATTTTCACAACCATTTTGTTCTAAAAGGTCAGCAATAATATCTACAGAAAATCCTTTAGCTATAGCACTTGCATCTATCTGCGTGCGAGAATCTTGCTTTGTTAAAACACCATTTTGAAGCGATATCGTCTGATAACCAACGTATTGAAGAATACTATCAATAGTTGATGAAGAAGGAAATTCTTCTTGCTTAAAACCAAATCCCCATGCATTTACTAATGGTGCAACGGTAATATCAAAAGCTCCATCCGTGAGACTTGAAACTTTTTGTGCTTCAACATACATTTTTTCAAAGAAAAAATCCGATTTACCATCTTCATTTCGATTGATTTTTGATATAGTAGAATTAGGATTAAATACAGAAAGCGATGCATCAAACTTCTCAAATGCCTTTACTATACTATCATTTAAGTCTTTATGATTTGGATGTTGGTACGTTATGCTATAAAACGTACCAAAAACCTTTCCTTTATTGGTGATGTAAGGTTGTTTTTTATTGAATGGTACAAGCAAAAACACCACTGCTATGGCAATGAAAACCAAGGCAAAAAGTTGTTTCTTTTTCATATTTCTTTATCGGTTAAATTCTATCTTTTTTCCAATGAATTGGTTATGAATTTTTCCATTTTCAAAAACCAAATTACCATTTACAAATGTGTGAGTTACTGAAAAATCAAATACCCTTCCTTCAAAAGGTGACCATTTGCATTTTGACAAAATAGACGATTCTGCAACTTCTGTTTTCTTGTTCGGATCGATTAACACTAAATCAGCAATGTAACCTTTTTGAATAAATCCTCGATTTTTGATACTGAACAAAACAGCTGGATTATGACACATTTTCTCAACAACGTTTTCTATAGTTAAGTTTGTTGTTCGAGTAAGTTGCAACATTGCTAAGAGAGAAAATTGTATCATTGGCATTCCAGAAACAGCCTTAAGACAGTCGCCTTCTTTTTCGCTCAATAGATGAGGAGCATGATCAGTTGCAACAGTATCTATTCTTCCATCACTTATAGCATCAAGGAGTGCATTTTGATCAGAAGGAGTTTTTATAGCAGGATTACATTTGATTCGCGCACCTAAAGATTCATAATCATTGCAATTAAAATAAAGATATTGAGGACATGTTTCTGCAGTAATAAGTTTTTGTTCAAGACTAACATTCTCCAACAAATCCAACTCTTTTTTTGTTGAAATATGAGCAATATGTAATCTTGTATTTGTCTGTTTTGCTAAATTGACTATTTTGCTAGTAGAACTAAAACAAGCTTCTTCAT
>JAGCIZ010000080.1 GCA_017648235.1 Paludibacteraceae bacterium | reverse complement strand
TATTGATCATTTCTTTAGAATTTGTGGAGATTTGAGAGTGACTGTTTCAGAAAAAACAAAATATTTCTGTCAGTCGGAACAAATTGCACTTTATTTGCAAAAGTTTATTCATTATCGTAAGCGTAAGGTATTTTTCCCAGAGACAGGAAAGTTGCCCGATTTGCTTAATATGATTGGAAAAAATCCGGATGAAAACTTCCTAGTAGTTCTTCCAGAGCAGTACAATGAAGAAATCGTTAAACAACTCGATGCAAAACAATCGAAATATCGTGTAGCATGTATGTACAGAACAGTAAGTAACGATTTTAAAGAAGGAGAAAGTTTCGACTACGATATGTTGGTGTTTTTCTCTCCACAAGGAATATCTTCATTGTTGAAGAATTTCCCAAATTTTGAACAAGGTGAAATCAAAATTGCTTGTTTTGGAGCAACTACAGCAAAAGCAGTTAATGATGCCAACTTGCGTTTAGATTTGGCTGTGCCTACTCCAACATGTCCATCAATGGCGATGGCACTTTTCCAATACATTAAGGAAAATCATAAAACCAAAAAATAATAGAAATCTCTTATTCGAATGAAAATGCGCTTTGAGAAACTTTCTTGAAGCGTTTTTTTATTTTGATTAGCACACTTATTGGTAATAAGCAAAACTGAAATTATTTGTATTTTTGTGCTTTAATTAAGATGAAAAAGAAGTATATTTTTGCGTTGAGTGCGGTTGCATTGATTGTGGTTTTAAACATTTGTTTGCAACGCAGTTTTTTCCGAATAGATTTAACTTCGGAAAAGAGGTTTAGCATTTCCGAAAACACAAAGGATTTGATGAGAAATCTTCAATCTCCAATTTTGGTTAACATTTATCTTGATGGAGATTTGAATTCTGGTTTTTTGCGCTTGAAAAATTCGTTGCGAGAGTTGCTCGATGAATTTTCTGTTTATGCCAAAGACGACATAACTTATGCTTTTATAAATCCATCGCAAGCGACTACCGAAGAAGAAAGGTTGAAAAACTATGAGCGATTGGAGCAGCGGGGATTGTCTCACACAACCATTTATGAGCGCGACAGCGAAGGAAAGATGATTCAAAAAATGGTGTTTCCATGGGCAGAAATAGTTACTCAAAAGGATACATTTCCTGTTAATTTGTTGAAAAATATAGCTGGAAATTCTGGAGCAGAAAATTTGAATATTTCTATTGAGAATTTGGAATTTGAGCTAACTGATGCTATTAGGATTTTGAATTCTGAACAGGTTCAAAAAATTGCATTTCTAGAAGGTCATGGAGAATTGGCCGAAGAGTTGGTTTATGATATATCTTCAGCATTTAGCCGATATTTTCAGGTGGATAGAGGAATTCTCGGAAGCGATGCTTCTATTTTGAATGATTATAAAGCAATCATTGTTGCGAAACCAGATTCTACTTTTTCGGAGCAAGAGAAATACATCATTGATCAATACATTATGAATGGAGGAAGGGTTCTTTGGTTGATTGATGGCGTAAAAATGTCAATGCAGCAACTCATTGAGCAAGGCTCTTCTCCTGCAATTGCCTTGGATGTGAATTTGAATGACTTGCTTTTCCGTTATGGAGTGAGAATTAACGGAGCGCTGGTGCAAGACGTTCAGTGCGTGCAGATGCCTTTTAATGTATCTGCATCTTCGGCTTCTCAATATGAATCTGTGCCTTGGATATTTTCTCCTATTTTACTTACCTCTCCTCAACATCCTATTACACGTAATCTTTCTCAGGTTAAAGCAGATTTTTGCTCATATATAGATTTTACGGGTAACAATGAATCGCAAAAGGCGTCAATTTTATTGGCAACCTCATCGGCTTCTCACATTGTGCAAACACCTTCAATGGTTGATCTTGATGAAATGCTAACTGGGTTTGATGAGCAGTATTTTAATGTTTCTTTTGTCCCTGTAGCGGTGGCTTTGGAGGGAAGTTTTTCCTCTGGATTTCAAAATAGAATGTTGCCTCAAGGTATAGAAAATGCTCAACCGTTACGAAATAGGAGTGTAGAAACAAAGATGGTGGTTGTGGCCGATGGTGATATTATTAAAAACGAAATTGTGCCTACGGCTAATGGATATCAGGTTCTTCCAGTTGGGTTTGATAGATATTCTGGAATGCAGTTTGGAAATCGTGATTTTATTCTGAATGCATTGCTTTATTTGACCGATGATGAAGGTTGGATAAATCTTCGCAATCGTACATTCAAACTTCGAATGTTGAATAAAAAAGCAGTCTTGGAGCAGAAACCGCTGATTAAATGGACAAATCTTTTACTTCCCATATTTATTCTTCTGATTCTTGGAACAATTTATTTATCGGTTAGGTATTTCTATTTCAGAAAATGAAGATAATTCGTTGTTGAATTCCGATAAATTCTAGAAAAATGACACAATATATTGAGATTAAGAATGCTCGAACCCATAATTTAAAAGGAATTGATGTAAAAATTCCTCACAACAAACTTGTGGTTATTACAGGCCTTTCTGGTTCTGGCAAATCGTCTTTGGCTTTTGATACGTTATACGCCGAAGGTCAGCGTCGCTATGTAGAAAGCTTGTCGGCGTATGTGCGTCAGTTTATGGGGAAGATACAAAAACCAGAGGTTGATTCGATTAAAGGAATTGCTCCAGCTATTGCTATTGAGCAGAAAGTTAGTGTCAGAAATTCGCATTCAACAGTTGGTAGTTCTACCGAAATTTACGATTATCTCCGCCTGCTTTTTGCTCGAATTGGGAAAACATATTCTCCAATATCTGGTCAAGAAGTAAAATGTGATACTATAGATTCTGTATGCGATTTTGTAGAAACATTGCCTGATGGATGTAAGTTTGTTTTACTTAGTAAGATTAAAATTGAGAAAAGCCAATCAATCAACGAACTTTTAACATTGCTTTCTCAACAGGGTTTTTCTCGCGTATCTTGCGATGGAGAATATATTCTTATTCAAGATTTCTTACAAGGAGAAAAAAGCGATTTTAACGAAATTCTTTTGGTTATTGATCGTTTGACAAATTCGAAAACACAAGAGTTTAGAAATCGCTTGGCCGATTCGCTTGGAACTGCTTTTTATGAAGGAGATGGAAGTTGTTTTATTGATGTCATTGATGCTGTTAATGGTACAAAACGATATGGTTTCTCAAAAGAGTTTGAAATTGATGGAATAAGATTTGAAACTCCAACGGAGCAGTTTTTCAACTTCAATAGTCCACTTGGAGCTTGTCCGCATTGTAATGGTTTTGGCAAAGTAATTGGCATTGATGAGGATTTGGTTATTCCAAATAAATCACTTTCAGTTTATGACAATGCAGTGGCTTGTTGGCGTGGGGAGGTTATGGGCGAATGGAAAAAAATGGTTGTTTTCAACGCTGCAAAATGCAAATTCCCGATTCATAAACCCTATGAAGAGTTGTCGGAAGAACAGAAGAGAATGCTTTGGAATGGAACGGCGTACTTCGAGGGAATTAATTCATTTTTTAAGTTTATAGAATCACAGCAGTATAAAGTTCAGTATCGTGTAATGTTGGCTCGCTATAGGGGTCGGACAACATGTCCTGAATGTAAAGGTGCACGGCTAAGAAAAGAGGCACAGTGGATAAAGGTGGGCGGAAAGTCAATCACTGATTTGCTGACGATGCCAATTTCCGATTTGAAAGTGTTTTTTGATAACCTGGAACTTTCTGTAAATGATGAATTAATAGCAAAGCGTTTATTGCTAGAAATCAGAAATAGAATTCGTTTTATAACTGAGGTTGGATTGGGTTATTTGCGGTTGGATAGACCATCAAATACACTTTCGGGTGGAGAAAGTCAGCGGATAAACTTAGCGACTTCGCTTGGAGGAAGTTTGGTTGGCTCTCTTTATGTGCTAGATGAGCCGAGCATTGGTCTTCATTCTCGTGATACAGGTTTGTTGATCCAAGTGCTTAAAGAACTTCGTGATGCGGGAAACACAGTGGTTGTGGTGGAACATGACGAAGATATTATTCGTTCGGCAGATTATGTCATTGACATTGGTCCAAATGCGGGACGCCTTGGAGGAGAGGTTGTTTTTCAAGGAACTTTTGAAGAACTGCTCAATCAGCAAAACTTGGAAAAATCACATACTTACAACTATTTGTCGGGAAAAGAAAAAATTCAGACACCTCGTTTTCGAAGAAAAACTTCCAATTTTATCGAGGTTGTAGATGCGCATCTGCATAACCTCAAACACATTGATGTGAAATTTCCATTGAATACGATGACTGTTGTAACTGGAGTTTCGGGGAGTGGAAAATCATCATTGGTAAAAAACGTGTTGTACGAAGCGTTACAACGTTATTTTTCTTCGTCGGAAAATGTACCTTTTAACGAATTAAGAGGAAGTTTGCATCTATTGAAAGGAGTAGAACTGGTTGACCAAAACCCGATAGGCAAAACTTCTCGTTCAAATCCTGCTACTTATTTGAAGGCGTATGACGAGATTCGTCGTCTTTTTGCTGAACAACCGTTGGCAAAACAGATGCGTTTTACTGCAGCTTATTTTTCTTTCAATGTTGATGGAGGAAGATGCGATGCTTGCCAGGGCGAGGGCACAATATCAGTGGAAATGCAGTTTATGGCGGATGTGAAAATGGAATGTGAAGTTTGCCAAGGAAAGCGTTTCAAGTCAGATGTTTTAGAGGTTTTGTATAAAGAAAAAAATATTTATGATGTTTTGGAAATGACTGTTAATCAGGCAATAGAGTTTTTTGCAGAGGAGAAGAGCATTATAAAAAGACTAAAACCTCTTCAAGATGTCGGTTTGGGATATATCAAGTTGGGTCAATCTTCCTCTTCGCTATCAGGCGGCGAAAATCAGCGAGTAAAATTGGCTGCATTTTTGGCAAACGAACGTCAAGAACCTACTCTTTTTATTTTTGATGAGCCAACTGTAGGGCTACACTTTCATGATATAAGCGTACTTCTTTCCTCGCTTAATGCACTTGTTGAGCGTGGACATACATTGCTTATTGTGGAGCATAATATGGACATTATAAAATGTGCCGATTATGTAATCGATATGGGGAAAGAGGGAGGAGATGAGGGCGGAAACCTTGTTTTTGCAGGAACTCCCGAGCAACTTATGGAATGTAAGGAGAGCTATACTTCGCAGTATTTAAAAGAAAAATTGGATTAATGTAATTGATAAATGAGGGGAAATAAAATAATTTAATAAACTATGCAGAGCGAAAAGTTTACAACGACATCGATGTCCATTAGTGCAATATTGGGATTAATAAAGGCTAATGATATTGCAATTCCAGAGATACAGCGTCCTTTTGTTTGGAAGTCGAAGCAGGTGCGAGACCTATTGGATTCTTTGTATAGAGGATTTCCTGTAGGTTATATAATTATATGGAAAAATCCAAATGTGAAACTCAAAGATGGTTCAATTTCGTCAGGTAAAAAAGTTCTGATTGATGGTCAGCAACGTATTACAGCTATGATGACAGCCATTGCTGGTAGAGAAATTTATGATGATGAGTACAAACTTGGACGTGTAAAGATTGCTTTTAATCCTATTGCAGCGCTATCGGGTGAGGATGAGGCAGAGTTGTTTGCTGTACAGACTCCAGCTCACTTGAAAAGTAAGCATTGGATTCCAGATGTTGCGGATATCTTTAGTGATGGATTTTCTTTGTTCAAGTTTATAAATGAATATTGTGCGAATAATCCTGATATAACTCCAGAGCAACTTGATGATGTAATATCAAGGCTCAAAGCTATCCAAACACAATCCATCGGAATTATTGAACTTTCGGAGTCTCTTGAAATAGATATTGTGACCGATATATTTGTGCGTATAAACTCAAAGGGTACAACCCTTAATCAAGGTGATTTCGTAATGTCAAAGATTGCTGCTGATGAACTTCACGGTGGCAATTCACTGCGTAAGATTATCGATTATTTCAGCCATCTTGCAGTTGTACCGTCTTACTATGACTATATTTTATCGCATGATAAGGAGTTTTGTGCTAAACCAGAGGGTTATATCAAAAAACTCGAGTGGTTAAAGAATGATAACGAAACGGTTTATGACCCACAATGCGACGATATTATTAGAGTAGCATTTATGCACCAATTCCAGCGTGCAAAGTTAGCAGAGTTGGTAAAGATGTTGTCGGGTCGAGATTTTGATACTCGTGAGTTTAAGGAAGAAATTATTGAGGATACATACAATAAACTTTATAAAGGTGTTACAAAGTTTATAAATGAACATAATTTCAAACAGTTTGTAATAGCTATTAAATCCGCAGGTTTTATTACTAGCAAGTTAATAAATTCAAATATGGCTATCGACTTTGCTTATGCTCTTCATCTTATTTTACGTGATAGTGATGAGGTTTCTGTTTCAGAAATTAAGCGAGTGGTGCAGCGTTGGTATGTATTATCCGTCTTAACAGGAAGATACAGCAACTCCCCAGAATCAGCATTTGCAAAGGATTTGCGTCAGATTAGTGAATTTGGTGTCGTTAAGACTTTGAAGAATATAGAAGATGCTGTGTTATCGGAAAATTTTTGGAATGTGCAGATTCCGCAAGATTTGACAAATACGTCGACGAACAACCCTACATACCTCGTCTATTTGGCAGCGCAGGTATATTTCAATGATATCTCACTATTGTCGCAGAATATTTGTGTTAAAGAGCTTATTGAGTTGGGCGGTGATGTACACCATATTTTCCCCAAACAATATCTTAAAGACAATGGATTTGAGAAAAATCGGTATAATCAAGAAGCAAACTATGCATATTTAGATCGTCCTGTAAATGAATCTATTGGTAAACAAGCTCCAATAAATTATTTCAGAGTTGCTTTGGAGCAGTGTAAAACAAAGGTTATTAAGTGTGGTTCGATTACTGATATCAACGACTTAAAGCATAATCTTGCTATGAATTGCATCCCAGATGAGGTTTTTGATATGGATTATTCTCGCTATGTTGAATTCCTTGAGAAACGTCGTATATTGATGGCAAAGAAGATTAGAAGGTATTACGAGGGATTGTAATAATTAGTCCGTACTTGTTTTTATTGATTGTCTGAGTGTTTCTTCTCTCCAATACTTTTAATATAAAAAAGAATTTGGTTGAGAAGTTCCTCTTCCGAAGGAGGAGTGTCAAATTTTATCATTAGGTCGAGAAGTTGCGGGACGTTGTTTTGTTCTCCACATTTCATTTTTGCATTTGCTGCGGCAACGATAATATTCGTAACGGTATTTTCTGGTCGAACTAGATTTATGAGTACATCACAAGAAGTGTTTTTTACCCATTCCATCGTTATTCTTGGAGGATTTCGGAATAATGTTAAGTCTTTTTTTGTTAGAACTTTATCAAAAATAGCTTGAGTGCTTTCTCTTTTCTTGTCCTTAGTTGCTAAAAACCCAAAAATAATGACGTGTTTTTCGGCGAAGATTGTTCGTAATTCTTGAGTACGTTTGTTCATTGCCTCAATACTATTTCCTTCAATCAAAACCAAAAACGAAATTGCACTGTTCCAGTTTACAAAAGCTTTGTCTGGGCGTTGTGCTTTTTTTAGCAGTTTATTTAAACGAAACTTTGACATCTTTTTCTTTTTGGATTTTTACAAAGGTAGAAAAAACGTTTCGAAATAATAACATTTTAAACAAAGGAAACAATTAGTAGTGAATTTTGTACCTTTGCAAAAGAGAATTTTATACCAAAGAAAATGGAGAAAAAAGATTTGCGCATAGTATATATGGGAACACCAGATTTTGCGGTGGAATCGTTGAAATCTTTAGTAGAAAATGAGTTTAACATTGTGGCTGTAGTTACCATGCCCGATAAACCGATAGGAAGAGGACACAAGGTTCAGTGCTCCCCAGTAAAGGAATATGCCGTTTCACAAAATATACCGGTTCTGCAACCCGAACGATTGAAAGGCGAATCTTTTTTGAACGAGTTAAGGGCCTTTAATGCCGATTTGCAGATAGTTGTGGCTTTCAGAATGTTGCCAGAGGTGGTTTGGTCGATGCCTCGTTTGGGAACTTTCAATTTACATGCTTCACTTCTGCCTCAATACAGAGGAGCTGCTCCTATCAATTGGGCGATTATTAATGGAGAAACGGAAACGGGTGTAACAACATTCTTTCTACAACATGAAATTGATACGGGGAATATCATTCTTCAAGAAAAAGTAGCGATTTTACCAGATGAAAACGTCGGAACTCTTCAT
>JAGCIZ010000079.1 GCA_017648235.1 Paludibacteraceae bacterium | reverse complement strand
CCTTTACTTTAGAGCAATGGCAACAGATGGAGGAGGCAGGTGCCATTTTTTTGCCTACTTATGGTTTCCGCCAAGGAAATTCTATATATGGTTCTGGCTCAAAAGGATATTACTGGACAATTTCTCCCAACGGAGGTTGCGGTCCTATGAACTTGGAGTTTTCGGCAGAATACATCAAGATAAATAGTGCCTATCGTTATTCGGGACTTTCAGTGCGTTTGGTAAAAGATATACAGCAATAAAAAGCAGACTATTTATTTTGTGTTTACTTTTTTTGCATTTTTCGATCAAACCATTATCTTTGTCCTCGTATGATGAGCGTGTGCTACATATTATCTCAAATAGAAACCCGCTGCGAGCGTAGCGAGCTTTCTACACACACACACACACACAAGAAATAGGGCGTTTTGGGCGTGGTGTAATTGAATAAAAGAAGTGTTTATAAAAAGGAAGCAGAACTCTTGTGTGGGCTCTGCTTTTTTTTGTGCGGTGATTTTATTTGCTTTTCGTTTGTGAAAAGCGTATTTTTGCACAAAATTCTTGATAATGTGAATATGGCAGAGAGATTAACCATAATTGATTTTGTAGAAAAGTATGTAGAAAAATATGCAGAGAATCCTTTTCTTTGGGAAAAAGATTTGGATGCAAACGAGTGGAAATCAACTTCTTACGAAGAGGTGTTGCATCAAGCAAAACGCATTGCTGCGGGACTCATGGCTCTTGGTGTGGCGAAAGGCGAAAAGGTGTCGTACTTGAGCGAGGGCCGCAATATGTGGGTGATAGGCGAACTCGGTGTGCTCTATGCGGGTGCGGTAAATGTGCCACTCTCTATTAAACTCGAGGAAACTAACGACTTGGTTTTCCGTGTAAAACATTCGGATTCGAAGTATATTATTACATCAAAATTTCAGTTGCACAAGGTGCGTAAAATTCTTCCTGAATGCCCCATGGTAGAAAAAGTGATTGTTTTCGACCAAATAGACGACAAGCAACCTAACGAAATCTACATCGACGAAATAATGGCAATGGGCGATGAGTTTTTGGTAACAAATGCCGAAAAACTTGTGGAACGTTATCGCTCCACCTCTCCCGATGATTATGCCAACATCAGTTATACCTCGGGAACTACTGCTGACCCTAAAGGTATTTTGCTTACACATCGTAACTACACGGCAAATGTGGAGCAAGCGCATTCGGTCATTGGTGTTACGCCGCAAGATAGAATGCTCATTATTCTTCCGCTCGACCATTGCTTTGCTCACGTTGCAGGTTTTTACACTATGATGTCGTACGGAGCATCAATAGGTACTGTGCCTTCGGGCAAGTCGGGGAAGGAGGCACTTCGTAACATCCCAACGAGCATCAAGGAGTTGAAACCAAACGTAATGCTTTCGGTGCCAACGTTAGCAAAAAGTTTCAAAAAGAACATTGAAACCACAATAAAGAAAAGTGGACGTTTGGTAGAGTCGCTTTACAAGTTTGCTCTAAAAAATGCTATTGCTTATAACAAAGAGGGTTACAATAAAGGCACTGAATTTGTAGATGTTTTTCGCAAACCGATAATGAATCTTTTTGATAAAATTATTTTCAAAAAGGTACGCGAAGGACTTGGGGGCGAAATGAAGTTTTTTGTAGGTGGAGGTGCGTTGCTCGACATTGATCTTCAGCGCTATTATTATGCTATAGGCATTCCAATGTATCAAGGTTATGGACTCTCGGAAGCAACTCCGATTATCTCGGCCAACTCTCCAGCAAAGCACATTTTCGGTTCGTCGGGTAAGGTGGTTTCGCCAATGGAGATAAAAATCTTAGATGCAGATGGCGTGGAGCAACCTTTTGGGTCGAAGGGTGAAATTTGTATTAAAGGCGAAAACGTGATGGCAGGTTATTGGAAAAATCCAAAATCTACAGCCGAAACGGTTGTTGATGGTTGGCTCCATACGGGTGATATGGGCTATATGCTCAACGAAGAGATGCTTTACGTGGTTGGACGTTTCAAATCGTTGCTTATTGCTGCCGATGGGGAAAAATATTCGCCCGAAGAGATTGAAGAAAACTTGGTAGAAAACTCTAAATACATAGATGGTGTAATACTTCACAATAATCAAGATCCTTACACTATTGCTCTTGTGACGCCAAACAAAGAGGCACTTAAGGCGTATGTAAAAAGACATGGACTTGACGTTGAAACGCAAGAGGCAAAAGAACTAATGCTTGAAAAAATTCAGTCGGAGGTAAATTGCTATCGCAAAGGTGGCAGACTCTACGGAGCATTCCCAGAAAGATGGTTGCCTGCTGCCGTGTGTGTGTTGCCAGAACCATGGACGGAGCAAAATCATTTCCTCAATAGTTCGATGAAAGTGGTGCGTGGT
>JAGCIZ010000078.1 GCA_017648235.1 Paludibacteraceae bacterium | reverse complement strand
GCAATTCTATCACGTCCCAAAGTTGCAGGAGTTTTGTAGGCTATCTCGATTGGAACTTTTGTTTGCTGATCAAATTGAATAAAGTATGATACATTGTTTCTAAGTAAAGAGAGAATTTTCTCATCCTCCTTTCTCACTGAAGAAAAAATACAACCTTCAATACTAAACCGACTTAAAACATGATAAAGAAAATCGCTCAACAAATTCTCTTCTTTGAAAAGTTCAAGCAATTGATTGTTATCAAAAACTGCTATTTTACAAAGGCTATTTCCCTGATCTATAACTAAATTCATAATCGAACTATTAGACGAACAAAGATAGTGAATTTGACAATAAAAAGCAGAATGATTTTATAGCATTGACTCACTTTTTCTACACTTTGTTTTTACTACCTTTGTCGTAGAGTTTTTTATGACAAAAAGACGTTGGTACATCATCTTCGTATTGTGTTTATGGCATGTTATTCTTCTTGCACAACTAAACACAGACCGCTTGCTTTCAATCGGTCGCAATGCTTTGTATTTTGAGGATTATATACTTTCAATCCAGTATTTCAATCAAATAATAAATACAAAACCATATCTCATTGAGCCTTATTATTATAGAGCAATAGCGAAACTTCAGCTAGAAGATTTTTCTGGAGCAGAAAGAGACATTGAAGAAGTTCTCAAAAGAAATCCTTTTTATGCAGATGCTTTTTATGTTAGAGGATTTGCTCGAAAAAACATGGAACTTTGGGCGGAAGCAGAAAAGGATTTCGTAAAAGCATTGGAATTTGACCCGGAAAATTGGGCGGTAAAACTTAATCTCATTGAAGTTAGAGAAAGACTAGAACAATACGAAGAAGTTCTTAAAGAATTGGATCTTTTGATAAAGAAAAACAGCAATTATACCCTATTAAAACTAGAAAAGGCAAGAATTCTATTTCTTGAAAATGATACTACTGCTGCCTTAAACTGCTTAACTGAATGCATAAAAAAAGATTCTCTTTCTGACGAGGCATGGAGCTATCGAGCATTGTTGCGCTTGCAAACAAACGACCAAAAAGGGGCACTAGATGATTACAACAAGGCAATTGAACTAAATAACACAAATGCAAATTATTACATCAACAGAGGTTTATTGAATTATTACACCAAAAATTACCGTCAAGCTTTATCCGACTACGACAAAGCTACCGAACTAAATCCATACAGTCAAATTTCCCTATTTAATAGAGCTTTGCTAAGAGCCGAAGTTGGAGATTTGAATAATGCTATTGAAGACCTAAACAATGTACTAAAAATAAATCCAAACTACAACGAAGCACTTTTCAAGCGTGCTCTGCTATTCTCTGAACTAGGCAGTTGGCAACAAGCCGAAGATGATTATAGTTTACTTATAGAACGCTATCCGTACTTTATCCCTGCTTACCACGGCAGACATCAAGTACGCAAGCAACTAGGCAAAAAGGAGTTGGCATATCATGATTTGGAGAAAATTGATGAAATAGAAAAAAACAAAGATAAAATAAAAGAAGAAAACATTTCCACTACGGCACAATATGCTCAAGAGGAGTCGATAAAAGATAAAATTAAAGAGTTTAGCAATACAAATCTCAACGACTTTGCAAAAAACAAATATGAGAACTTATTAAGGGGAACCATACAAAATCAATTTTCCGACATCGTAAACGAACAAAATTTTGTTCTGACCTATTATTCCGAAAAAAATCATTTAGCACAAGTAAAACGTTTTTATCCAATGATTTATGAAACAAATAAATTGGAGATTCTTCCGGGAAATTTGAAACTTACAAATAAGGAAATTTCTCTCACCATGCCTTTAATCGCTTATCATACGCAATCTCTTAACCAATTTTCATACTTCATTCAACAAAACGAAAATAATGCTTATTTGTACCTAGGAAGAGGTATTGATTACTCTTTGGTACAAGATTTTAACAGTGCTATTTCTGATTTTTCAAAAGCTATTTTGATCGACTCCGAATTATCTTTAGCTTATTTCTGCAGAGCAAATATTCGTTACAAACAACTTGTATTTTTGATGAATGCATACGAGAATGAAAACAAGTTGGACAAAAAAGAAGATTTACCCACTAACCAGAAATACGCCTACGACTTTGAACTCATTATTCGAGATTATGATAAGGTATTGTCACTAACTCCCGATTTTGACGTTGCATGGTTCAACAAAGCCAATATCTTGGGAGAACAAAAAAACTTTGAAGATGCTATTCATCATTACACAAAAGCTATTGAAATAAATCCGGAGTTCGCTCAGGCATATTTCAATCGAGGACTTATGCTTTTTTTCATAGGAAAAACTAATGAAGGTCTTACCGATTTGAGCAAAGCAGGTGAACTTGGAATATATCAATCTTACAACATCATAAAACGTTTGAAATAGATATTCTCGATTTAAAATTATAACTTTGCATGAATCATTTAACTTATTTTACTCAATGGAAAACTTTTTCTCTGAAATAATTCTACCCTTTTTGGTTATGATTATTGTTTTTATAAACATTATTAGAAAAAGCAATAAACCCAAAAATTCCCAACCAGAGGATACTCACACCGAAAATTTTCCTCCTATTCCATATGAATATGAGGATAAACAAGAAGAAGAAATGATAAATGAGGCATATTCCTCACCTATTGTTCAAGAAGAAAAGTTGGAAGTAAAAGCTGAGAAAAAAGTTACTAAAGTAAAAAGCGAAGTATCTACGGAAAGAAAAAAAACAAATCCAGAAACAGAACAAGAACAACCAATCGCTATTGAACTTTCCGACACCGACGATTTCAAAAAAGCGGTTATTTACAGCGAAATCTTGAATAGAAAATTTTAAAAGAAGATAAATAAGATGCAAAAAAGAGGCAAGAAAAAAGAAACACGCTTATTTGTAACCGAAGAATCTATTTTGATGGATTTCTTATTATCCAAAATGGGAGGAATGAGTCGCACATCAATTAAATCTCTCCTTTCTCATAGGCAAGTGCAAATAAAAGGACATATTGAAACAAAATATAACTTTACACTAAAAAAAGGTGATGAAGTTATAATAACTACCTCTTTGGCAAATGCAGAATTAGTTCACCCCAAACTAAAAATCATTTACGAAGACAACGAATTGATTGTTGTGGAAAAAAAAGAGGGACTCCTGACAGTTGCAACAACGCCTGAATCAAGAGAAACGACTGTTTTTTCTATCCTTAAAAGATATGTAAGCAAAATTCAATCTCACAATAAAATTTTCGTTGTTCATCGATTAGATAGAGAAACTTCTGGACTTTTGGTTTTTGCTAAAACCAAAGAGATTCAGGAATTTATGAGAAATAATTGGACAAAAATTGTAATCAATCGTACTTATGTAGCTTTGCTCGAAGGAGAAATCAAGAAAGAAAAAGACACTGTTATTTCATGGTTGACTGAAAATCCTAAAACAACACGTGTTTATTCCTCTTTTACCGACAATGGTGGAAAAAAGTCAATTACACACTACAAGCGACTAATGTCAAATAAAAACTTTTCGCTAGTTGAACTGAATCTAGAAACAGGAAGAACAAACCAAATCAGAGTTCAAATGGCTGCTATCGGCAACGCCGTTGTTGGTGATAGAAAATATGGTTCAGGAAGTAATCCAATAATTGATAGACTTGCCTTGCACGCTTATATTTTGGACTTTATTCATCCAAAAACTAAAGAAAAACTACAATTCATACTCTCAATTCCAAAGAGTTTTACCAAAATTTTCGG
>JAGCIZ010000077.1 GCA_017648235.1 Paludibacteraceae bacterium | reverse complement strand
GGACCAATGTATAGTCCAAAGGATCTTTTACTTGTTGTATTGTTATATCATCACCGCAACTCACCAAACCTAAACAAAGTAAACTTAAGATAAAAAAATATTTTTTCATGTTAATAAAAAATTTTTTGCTTCGCCATCTCCAAGTTCAGCGGTTAATAAAATACAATAAAAAAAGCGTGGAGATGTCAGTTTATCATAACCGAGGCATCGCCAAACGCCCTAATAGAAATAAACAACTTCCCACGCCACTCATGTTCAAAAGAACATAGGCAACGAGGCGTCCGAGTTGTTTTCTTTCTATTATTTAATGAAATTTGGCGAATTTCGGTTAACAGAAAACTAAACGCTTCTACAAATATGTCTGCCAAAAGCAAATTGCTCAAGGCAACACAAAAGTAATAAGTTTTGCTGAAAAAACGGATTTTAAACTTTTGCTTTTTTTGTCAGTCATAATGCAGAATGAATTTTTAAACGTAGAGAATTATGAGAAAATTAGTTTTAATGGTTTTTGTTGCATTTACCACAGTGGCTTTTGCTGAAAATTATGTTGTAACAAATGAGCATTACATTGAAGTTACTGCTGATGCAAAAAAGGAAGTTGTTCCCGACAATATTTATTTGAAAATAGTACTCAAGGAGGGCGATTACAAAAATCGTACTCTTACCGAACTCGAAAATGATTTGGCTTCGGTACTGAAAAAGTCAGGAGTAAATGTGGAAAAATCGTTAAAACTGAAAGATTTGTCAAGTGATTTTACAAAGAAATATCTTCGCCGAAAAGCCAATGTGGAACAAGAATATTCGCTTTTGCTCCATGATACAAAAACGCTTATGTTGGTTATAAAAAACTTGGACGGTGCTGGTTTTTCTAATTTTGATATAGAGCGTTTGGAGTATTCCGATATTGAGAAGTGCAAAAGCGAGGTGCGAATCGAAGCTATGAAAAATGCTGCGAAAAAAGCGTCGGAGCTTGCTGAAGCAGTAGGGCAGAAGGCAGGTCGTGCCATTTATATTCACGAGAGCGGAACAAGTTATTCTTCTCCGAGAAATGTGATGATGTCTTATCGTAGCAAGGCGGTAGACACGATG
Organism: Paludibacteraceae bacterium; assembly: GCA_017648235.1. Taxonomy (GTDB): domain Bacteria; phylum Bacteroidota; class Bacteroidia; order Bacteroidales; family Paludibacteraceae; genus RGIG9608. The sequence continues at coordinate 799 of JAGCIZ010000077.1, read as the reverse complement.
GAAGAATCAGCAATGCCAGTGTTGGATTTTGAGCCGATAAAAGTTTCGGCTACGGTGCTGGTAAGGTTTGAGATTAAGTAAACTAAAATATTACTGCCAATTTGTCTTAAAGTAGCAAATTGGCATTTTTTTTGAGAAATGGAGGTTTAGAAAAAACTTTAATAACATTAATAAATTATGACACAAAAAGGAAATATCGGGGTAACCTCGGAAAATATTTTCCCCGTAATCAAAAAATTTTTGTACAGCGATCACGAAATTTTTCTTCGTGAATTGATTTCAAATGCTGTAGATGCAACTCAAAAGCTTAAAACACTTTCGTCGGTAGGCGAATACAAAGGCGAAATAAGTGATTTGAAAGTGGAAGTTATTATTGACCAAAAAGCCGGAACACTCACCATTAGAGATAAAGGCGTAGGTATGACTTTGGAAGAAATTGATAAGTACATCAATCAAATTGCTTTTTCAGGAGCTGAAGAATTTTTGGAAAAATATAAAAATGATGCAAATGCAATTATTGGTCATTTTGGTTTGGGATTCTACTCCTCGTTTATGGTTTCCAAAAAAGTGGAAATTTTTACACAATCACACAAAGAAGAGGCTCAAGCAATGCATTGGTCGTGCGATGGAAATCCGGAATACGTTCTTGAGGCTTGCGAAAAATCAGAACGTGGAACCGACATTGTTTTGCATATCGATGATGAGAATAAAGATTTCCTCGAAACTGCTCGCATTGAAGGTCTTTTGAAAAAATACTGCAAATTTTTGCCAATACCTATTGTTTTAGGGAAGAAAAAAG
>JAGCIZ010000076.1 GCA_017648235.1 Paludibacteraceae bacterium | reverse complement strand
TTCAGGTGTAAAACCAAACTTCTCATCCAAAACCTTAAATGGTGCGGAATAACCGAAATGATCTAAACCATAAACATATCCATTAGCACCAACCAATTCTGAAAGTGTAGTACTTAAACCTGCAGTCAACCCAAAAACTGGCACTCCGCATGGGATTACTCTCTGACGATACTCTTTTGTTTGTGAAAAGAATAACCCTTCTGATGGAGCAGAAACCACACTCGCCTTGATGCCCTTCTCCTTTAACATTGAAGAAACCTCCATCAATGCAGAAACTTCCGAGCCATTTGCTAACAATACCACATCAGGATTTTCTTCCGACTTTAACACATAAGCACCTTTTTTAGCTCCTTGAGCTTGATTATAATTCATTATAGTACTAATGTTTTGACGAGTCAAAATCAAACCTGTCGGAGTGTCTGTATTTTCCAAAGCTAATTGCCATGCAACTGTAGTTTCATTAACATCTGCAGGGCGAAGAACCAACATACTATTTTTTCCACTATGGTTCTTCAAACGCTCCATCAAACGAATTTGTAATTCTTGTTCGATTGGCTGATGAGTAGGTCCATCTTCTCCTACACGGAACGCATCATGAGTCCAAACATATTTCACAGGAAGTTTCATAAGTGCTGCCATACGAATAGCAGGTTTCATATAATCGGAGAAAACGAAAAATGTTCCGCAAACTGGAATAATTCCTCCATGAAGTGCAATACCATTCATCACAGATGCCATCGTAAGTTCGCTTACACCGGCATTGATAAAACGTCCTGCATAATTTTCCTTTGAAAAAACTCCACTTCCTCCCTTCATAAAACCATCAGTTTTATCCGAGTTCGATAAATCTGCAGAAGAGACCATCATGTTCTCAATTTTTTCAGCAAAAACGCTTAAAATTGTTGCAGAAGCAACGCGGGTTGCTTGGTTATCTTTTTGAGCAATCGAAGAAAAATCTATTTGAGGAATTTCTGTAAAGAAAGAATCTAATTTTTCTGCCAATTCAGGATTTTCTTCTCTCCAACGTTTTTCTTGTTCTTGTTTCTGGGCAACAATAGATTTCAATTCTTCTGCTCGTTGTGCATATATCTGCTTAGTTTCTTCAAAAACTACAAATGGATTTTGAGGATCTCCACCTAAATTTTCAACTGTTTTTTCAAGGCTTGCTCCCGCTGCTGAAATTGGCTGGCCATGAGTTGATATTTTATTTTCAAAACTATTACCTTCTGCATCAAGCAAACCTTTTCCCATTAATGTTTTTCCAATAATGAGCGTTGGTTTTTGCTTCTCATTTTTGGCCTCAAAAAGAGCAGCTCGAATTTGGTCAGCATCATTACCATCAATTTGCATTACTCTCCAACCCCAAGCTTCGTATTTTTTTGCAGTATCTTCAGAGGTTACCTCATCAACTTTTGTAGAAAGCTGAACATTGTTGGCATCATAAAACATAATTAAATTACTCAACCCAAAATATCCTGCCAAACGTCCTGCTCCTTGCGAAATTTCTTCTTGGATGCCTCCATCGGAAATAAATGCATAGGTTTTATGCGCAGTCCACTCTCCAAATTTTGCTGCAATAAAACGCTCAGCAATAGCAGCACCAACAGCCATAGTATGTCCTTGACCAAGAGGGCCAGAAGTATTTTCCACTCCACGCTCTACATCAACTTCTGGATGACCAGGAGTTATACTTCCCCATTGGCGGAAAGATTGCAAATCTTCCATTGTATATTTTCCTGACAATGCCAAGACACTATAAAGCATTGGGGACATATGTCCTGGATCTAAAAAGAAACGGTCGCGAAAACGCCATTGTGGATTACTTGGATCATACTCCAAAAATTCAGAATAAAGCACGTTTACAAAATCAGCTCCTCCCATTGCACCTCCGGGATGTCCTGATTTCGCTTTTTCCACCATCGATGCAACAAAAATTCTGATGTTGTCGGCAGCTCTCTCCATTTGTAATTTACTATGTTTCATTTTGTTATATTTATTTCTATTTTCCGCTTGACAATTTTCAAAATTAAAAAAAAATAATAATGCAGCAAGCATAATAACACAATAAAAAAACTGAAATTGCCTTTATAGTAGATCAACAATTTCAGTCTTTATAAAACAACTATTATTTTCTTAAATCAAATAGTCAACCACAACCCTTGATTCTCGTATAGAACTACAAAAATCACTCACAAGCACATGTTTTGGATTTACTGCGTAAGATTTTAGGTCTGCCTCATTGTCAAAAGTTGTTGTAAGAACAATATCATAAGAAGCATCAGATTCTATTGCATTTATACCAACCTCAAGCGAACGAAGTTCTGCTATTTCTCCAACTAACGCTTCCAATTTTTCCTTCAAAAGAAGTGCATTTTCTTCTTTGGTTTTTCCATTTGCACTTTCCTTCAACTTCCACATTACAATATGTTTCAACATTTTTCTCTAAGTTTTATATTGGTTAATACTTGTTTTGTGTTAAGAGTAAATTCACTGTTCATTATCCAACTATAGTAACTCGGATCTTTTTTCAAAACATCTATCACTCGTTGACCTTTATATTTGCCGAAATTGAAAATTTCTTCACCTTTTTCATTGAAAACTATTCGACCTGCAAAATCTGCATTCTGATTATGAACCATTTTAGAAAGTGAATCAACATCATTCTCAAGCTGAGGATAACGATCCAATTGAGCTTTCAAAACTTCATAAGTTGCACGAGTATCCGCATCAGCAGAGTGGGCATTTTCCAAATTCTTATTGCAATAGAACTTATATGCTGCCGAAAGCGTACGTTGTTCCATTTTTTGATAAATCACCATCACGTCAACAAACTTACGCTTTGACAAATCTATATTAATTTCTGCACGCAAAAATTCTTCGGCAAGCAAAGGAATATCAAATCTATTAGAATTGTAACCTGCTAAATCACAACCCTTCAATTCCTCTGCAATAAGCTTACCAATCTGCTTAAAAGTAGGACAATCAGCAACATCTTCATCTTTTATCCCATGAATAGCAGACACAGATTCCGGAATATGCATCTCAGGATTTACACGATATGTTTTTGACCGCTCTTCGCCATTAGGCATTACCTTTAGGTAAGATATTTCCACAATTCGATCTGTAGCCACATTGGTTCCCGTAGTTTCCAAATCAAAAAACACAAGCGGATTCTTAAGTTTCAGT
>JAGCIZ010000075.1 GCA_017648235.1 Paludibacteraceae bacterium | reverse complement strand
TTCAGAAGATTTCGCAAAAGGCAAAGTAGTGGTGAATGAAGGTGCAAAAAATGCTTTGCTCAAAAGTGAAGCTCATAGTCTTCTTCCTGTTGGAATTATTGATGTAAAAGGTAATTTCGAACGTCAGGATATTGTGAAGATAGAGGATGAAAATGGTAATGTGCTTGGAGTAGGTAAAGCGGAATATGATAGCGAAAAAATCCGACAACTAAAGGGACTTAACAATCAGCGTCCGTTTATTCATTACAACTACTTGTGCGTAGAGGTGTAGTTCTGTTGTTTATTATTTGTCGAAGACAAATTCAAATTCTGCATTGATATCTATTCCAGTTCTTTCTTTGTGTTTAATTGCACTTGCTTCAAAAACAGCAAGAAAATCTTTTTTGGCACTTTCTATGCTATTTCCCTCACCAAAGAAACCGAACGGAAATTCTTCATTAGTATAAATAGAGTACCAACCTTTACCATTACTCTCAATGTGTGCTTGATATACCTTTTTCATAATTATATTGTTTTTATTCAAATTGTAACTTTATAGCAATCCAAGTTCGAGTTTGGCTTCTTCGCTCATCATTTCTTTGTCCCACTCGGGTTCAAAAACAAGATTTATTTCTACTTTTCCGATATTTTCGATCGATTCTACTTTCATCTTCACATCTTCTACAATGAAGTCTGCAGCAGGGCAGTTTGGGGCAGTTAGTGTCATATCTATTGCTACGTCATTATTCTCTGCAACTTCAATTTTATATATCAGCCCCAAATCGTAGACATTCACAGGTATTTCAGGATCAAAAACTGTGCGGAGCATTTCTACTATTTTTGTTTCTAATGTCAAAAAACTATCCATTGTTGTTCTTGTACTTTGTGTTAATTTTTTCCAAAAAATCATCCAAGAATTGGCATTGTGCAAGTTGTCCATTTATGGTTGCAACATTTTCTACTTTAGCTCTCACACAGAGTTTCATGTCCGGAAGTCGATAAATGTGCTGAAAGAACGTATATTTTATGCCATCTTTAATGAGGTTGAGCTTGCAGACGAATTTATCTTTTGAGCGCAATGGTGTTTTGTATGCAATTTCAATGCGTGCCACCACCAAATCGATGCCCTCATTGTGCAACTGAGCAAAACTCAAATCGTTTTCAAGTAAAAATTCGTGACGTGTATGTTCGAGGTAATGTTGGTAATTTGCATTGTTTACAATTCCCTGTAAATCACATTCATAGTCGCGAACTTTGAATTCCAATTCGTAGATAAAATTCATTGCTTTAGCTGTTTTGTTTTACTAGTGGCAAAGATACAAAAAAACGAATGAAATGTTTTTGTGGTCGAAAAAAATAGGAAAGCATGCTTGTTACAAGTTTTCTGTAAGTACTGCTATCTACTTTTTTTTTACCTTTGCACAAGTTAAAATATTGTGTATGTCAACAAAAATTTCTGAATTAGGCGAATTTGGTTTGATTCGCCATCTTACCGAAAACATAGAACTTACTAATTCATCAACCATTAAGGGCGTTGGCGACGATGCAGCGGTACTTTCTTTCAAAGAAAAACAGACGCTTGTAACTACCGATTTATTGCTCGAAGGTGTCCATTTCGACTTGGTATATTCACCTCTTAAACATTTGGGTTACAAGGCTGCGGTGGTGAATTTTTCGGATATTTATGCAATGAATGGAAAACCTACTCAAATAGTGGTTTCAATAGGTATTTCGCAACGTATGTCGGTGGAGTCGGTGGAAGCTATTTATGATGGAATTCGGTTGGCTTGTGAGCGATATGGTGTCGATTTGGTAGGAGGGGATACTTCTTCGTCGCTTACCGGACTTACTATAAGTATTACTTGTATAGGAGAAGCTGATAAAGAAAAAGTGGTGTATCGCTCCGGAGCAAAGGAGAATGATTTGATTTGTGTTTCGGGTAATTTAGGAGCAGCTTATATGGGTTTGCAACTTTTGGAGAGAGAAAAAGCAGTTTTCTTGAATACCGAAGAAAAAGATCGTGTTCAGCCTGATTTTGCCACTCATGATTATATTCTTGAGCGACAACTTAAACCAGAAGCCAGACAAGATATTATTGATGTTTTGAGAGAAAATAATATTGTTCCAACTTCGATGATTGACGTTTCCGATGGATTGTCTTCGGAACTTCTACATATTTGTCATGCAAGCCAAAAAGGTTGTAGAGTTTACGAGGAAAATATTCCTATCGATTATCAAACAGCCAAAATGGCAGAGGAATTCAATATGAATCTCACAACGGCTGCACTCAATGGTGGCGAGGATTATGAGTTGCTCTTTACCGTTCCTTTGGAAAAATATGAACAGGTAAAAGCTCTTGAGGAGGTTAGAATAATTGGTCACATAGTTGCGGAAAATGAGGGTGCTTGCCTTGTTACTCGCGACGGACAATCATTTGAGTTGAAAGCTCAGGGTTGGAACGGATTTGAAAAAAGTAAAAACAACTAAAAAATAAAAACAATGAAACCACTTAACGAAATTAAAATTGGCATGGCAAGTGATCATGCCGGTGTTGAACTTAAGCAATATCTTCTTGATTTTTTGAAAGAAAAAGGGTGTGAGGTTTCCGATTTTGGAACCAACAGTACAGAAAGCTGCGATTACCCCGACTTTGCTCATCCTTTGGCAGAAGCGGTTGAGCAAAATAAGTGCGACTATGGAATTGCTATTTGTGGAAGTGGCAATGGTATTAGTATGACGCTAAATAAGCACCAACAAGTTCGTGCTGCATTGTGTTGGGATACGCCTTTGGCAGAACTTGCTCGTCAGCACAACGATGCAAATATTCTCTCTCTTCCTGCGCGTTTCATTTCTACTGAAAAGGCTGTAGAAATGGTTTTGGCATTCTTTTCTACTGATTTTGAAGGTGGACGTCATCAAAACCGTGTGGACAAGATTGCTGTGAAGTGAAAATTGATTTTATAAAAAAGTAAAACTAAATACTGACAATAAATAATTAAACAAAAACATATAATTTGAGCTTTATGCTCTTATTCTTGGCTCCGTAAACGACCAAAATTTATAAGCAGATGAGAATAAGCAGGCAGAAGGTTCCGTCTTTGG
>JAGCIZ010000074.1 GCA_017648235.1 Paludibacteraceae bacterium | reverse complement strand
GAACAAAAAATGCGTCAGTACGTAAATGACATAAACGTACGTTTCAATGGTGAATTTAATTAAAAGAGAAAAATGGCTTTCAAATTTGTTTTTTTACGTACCCCAAAACCTCGTCAGTTTTACCATAAGCCCATTTATTGGGATCCCGAAAAAGAGGAAAGAGAAGAAGCAATTGCTGCAGCAAAGAAAAATGCAGGAATTAGAGATGAAAACGAACCTTTCAAAACAAGTATCAAACGTGGTACTTTCCGAAAGAATCGTTTTGAGCAGCCAGATGATATCGACAATAAAGATGAAATCCGCAAAATTCGTCGTGCTTCGAACATTCGTGCAGCTATTATTGCTATTATTCTTTTTATAGTTGCTATTGTTTTTTATTGTACGAGTAGCGATTTTTTGAGTTTGTAAAAAATGAGTGACATTATACACTTACTTCCGGATTCTATAGCCAATCAAATAGCTGCAGGAGAGGTTATTCAGCGTCCTGCGTCCGTGGTAAAGGAGTTGATAGAGAATGCTATTGATGCGGAAGCTACAAAAATACAAATCATAATAAAGGAGGCAGGTCGCACTTCTATTCAAGTCATTGACAATGGTAAAGGAATGTCCGAAACCGATGCTCGAATGGCTTTTGAAAGACATGCTACGTCGAAAATAAAAACTGCAGCTGATTTGTTCAATTTGCGAACAATGGGTTTTAGAGGAGAGGCCTTGCCATCTATTGCTTCCATTTCCCATGTTGAACTAAAAACTCGTCAAGCAGACAAAGAAGTTGGAGTTTTGCTCGAGTTGGAAGGAGATTCTGTGCGTCAAGAAGTCGTATCTTGTCCTAAAGGAACCTCGTTTATAGTGAAAAATCTGTTCTACAATGTTCCTGCTCGTCGCAAATTTTTGAAATCAAATAACACTGAATTTCGCCATATTCTTAATGAGGTAAACCGAGTAGCTTTAGCTTATCCACAAATAGCCTTTACTCTTATTCATGGCGAAAATGAGATTTATAATCTCCCAGAAAGTAATCTGAAACAACGGATAATCAATGTTTTTGGGAAGAAAATGAACCAACAGTTACTTCCAATTGAGGTTCATACGAGTTTGGCAAATATATACGGGTTTGTTGGAAAGGCTGAATTTGCTTCAAAAATGAATCCTCAGTATTTCTTTGTGAACAATCGATACATGCGCCATCCGTATTTTCACAAAGCTGTGTCGATGGCCTATGATAGAATGCTAAAAAACGAAGAAATGCCGAGTTATTTCATATATTTTGATGTTAATCCGGCGAGCATTGACATTAATGTGCATCCTACAAAGACAGAAATTAAGTTTGAAAACGAAAAAGATATTTGGCAAGTTTTGATGGTGGCAGTAAAGGAATCGTTAGGAAAATTTAATGTTGTTCCTTCAATAGATTTTGATACAGAAGGCGCAATCGAAATTCCTATTGCTAACAACAAAACAATACCTTCCTATCCTAAAGTAACGTACGATGATACGTATTCTCCTTTTCCAAAAAGTCCAAAAACGGCCAACAATTGGGAAGTTTTGTATCAATTATCGAAAAAAGAGGAACCTTGTTTTGTGACTGACGAAAAAGAGATAAACCTTATAGAAGAGCCAAACACGCAAGAAAATAAATTGTTTGAAACAAATCAGAGTGAATCCAAGATATTGATTTACAGAAACAAGTATATTTTGCAGAATGTAAAATCGGGATTGATGATGATTCACTTTGAGCGAGCTCACCAACAAATTTTATACGAAAAATTCTTAGAGCAGTTTTCTAATCAAAAGTTAGCTTCTCAGCAGTTACTTTTTCCTGAAATTATTGAATTGACAGCAGAAGAAAACATTGTTTTCAATGAAATAAAGGAACATTTGCAAAATCTAGGATTTTGTTTTTCTGATTTTGGGAAACAAATGTTTTCAATTAATGGCATTCCTGCTGAAATTTCTACTCAAGGTAGCATTGTAAATGTTATAAAAGATTTGATTTTTTATGCAAAGGAAACCAATGTGAATTTGTCCGAAAAATTGAATGAACGTCTTGCGCTAACATTGGCCAAAACAGCCTCTTTTGCGTCAAATCAAACTCTTTCAGAAACAATTTGTTCTGATTTAATCGACAAAATTTTTGCTTGCAAACAGCACAAACAAACCTCCGACGGAAAAACCATTATTACCATTCTTGAAAATAGTGATATTGAACAGAGATTTTAATCTCTGTTTTTTCTTTTTGATAGGTATTTCCTTACGGGTTCATCGTAGAATTTCAAGAAGGCGAAAGCCAGCAGAATACTTGAAGTTACCACAATGCTTGACTCAATCCAAGTTTCCGAAAAAGTATACAATTTTTTCTCAATGAGCCATTTGTAGAAAATGTACATTATAGGATAGTGTACAATGTATAGTGGGTAAGAAATGTCTCCAAGTAGTTTGTTCAGTTTTTTTGTGTAATGATATTCGTCTTGACCACAAGCACCTAGCCAAACGATAAAAGGAAAAATAATGGCGATGCAGATAACCTCATAAAGACTATTCAAACTGATATTGCTAATTTTAGTAATGTATGGCACCGAAAAAATAGTAATTAACATCAGACTGCAAATCCAAAAACTACCTTTCACCTTTCGTGGTTTGAATGTGCGAGAAAGCAACATTCCTACGCTAAATGGGAAAAGCATACGAACAAAACCTCCCCAAAAGTTTACATTATCTATTGTCCAACCCACTCCAACACTATCGTAATCCGAAACATCGCCTACAAAAAAATACGCATGAGCAATGCCTAAAAGAATGGTTAAAATGGTTAAAACTTTAGTAGAAAGTCGACGGATAATAAGAGCGTAAACAATATTACCGATGTATTCAAAGAAAAGTGACCACATTGGGCCATTCAAAGGAAACATTTCCCCGTTGCCACG
>JAGCIZ010000073.1 GCA_017648235.1 Paludibacteraceae bacterium | reverse complement strand
TGATGTCCTGAAAAGAAATGGTGGATTTATCCAAATTCAAAGCACCTATCTTTATAGGAAATTTGTCTTTGATTACTTCACCTGATATTTTTAATACAACGGTTTCCTCTTTGTTCGAATTTTTGGCAATGATAGTTATTGATTTAGAAAAAATACCTGGACGACCAAGAGGATTATAAGTAACAGAAATTTCTCCTTCTTCGCCAACAGCAATAGGTTTCTTGGTCCAATTAGGAGTGGTACATCCGCATGAAGCTCTTACCGATGAGAGCGTAATAGGTTCTTTCCCATTGTTTTTGAAGATGAATACGTGAGTAACATCTCCACCTTTTTCATCTATTTTCCCAAAGTTGAAACCCATTTCGGTAAATTCAATACCGACATTGGCAAAAGTAGTAACCGATGCCAACAAAAGGGCAAAAATAAAAGCTGTTTTTTTCATGATGATGAATTTATTTGTCAGATTTATTCAATGATAACATCTCGTTTGCAATTGTAGAAACATTTTGGTTGAAATCTACAATTAGCGATTTGTAATATTTTTTTACCAATTTTGTGTCTTTTGTCCCATTTGGGTGATTTGCGCGTGAGATGAATTCTTTGTCTAAATTGTAAATTTTTTGGAGCACGGCATTGAAATCTTCTTCCTTGATATTGGGCAATAACATAAAGTTTACGTAACATTCCATTGCCAATTCTTCAGCAATAATGTGTATTCCTTTTTTTAAGTTTTTTCTACTTGCCATAAGTCTTTATTTTTTAATTAATGCACCACAAAAGTACTTGTTTGGTTGTAGGATTGCAATTTTTTTTGTGTTAAATTTGCCAAAATCTTTGTTTTCAAATACTCATTTTGCTGATGAAAAATGGATAGGTTCGATATCAATAAACTGTATTTTAAAGATACTTCTTTTGCAAATTTGATGCAGAAGCGCATCTATAATGTATTGCTTTTAGCTAGTAAGTATGATGCTTTTGCTTTGGAAGAAGATGGACGAATTGATGAACAAATTTTCAATGAATATACATCGCTTAATCTGCGTTATCCACCTCGCTTTACTTTGGTTTCGAGTGAGAAGCAAGCTCTAAAGGAACTGAAATCTCGCAATTTCGATCTTATTATCTCGATGCCCAGTGGCGATAGCATTAATCCTTTTGAGTGGGCAAAAAGTATAAAAAAACGTTATCCAGAAATACCTATTGTAGTTCTTACTCCGTTTTCTCGTGAGGTTTCTCGGCGTATAGCTAATGAGGATCTTAGTGCAATTGATTATGTTTTTAGTTGGTTAGGCGAGTTTAATTTGCTTTTGGCAATTATAAAACTTATAGAGGACAGAATGAATGTAGAAGAAGATGTCTCTTCTGTTGGAGTACAGGTGATTCTTTTGGTAGAGGATTCTATTCGCTTTTACTCATCGATGTTGCCACAAGTTTATCGTTTTGTGTTTAAGCAGTCTCGCTCTTTTATGACAGAGGCGCTTAATGAGCACGAACAAATGCTACGGATGCGTGGTCGACCAAAAATTCTTTTGGCACGTACGTATGAAGAAGCGATGAGTTTGTATGAAAAGTACAAGAATAACATGTTAGGAGTTATCACGGATGTTAATTACAAATCAGGAGGGAAAAAAGAGAAGCGAGCAGGGATTCGACTATGCGAAAATATCCGAAAGAACAATAAAGATATTCCTCTTATTATAAATTCGAGCGAGGATGAAAATAGGATTTATGCCGATGAATTGAATGCTCATTTTATTGACAAGAACTCCAAAACAATGCATTTAGAGTTGCGCTCTCATATTACGAACTATTTTAGCTTTGGTGATTTGATTATCAAAGACAAAAAAACAGGCAAGGAGGAGTTGTGTATAAAGAATCTAAAAGATTTGCAAGATAGTATCTTCAAGATTAGCGATGAGGCACTTTTCGAAGAAATTTCGCATAACAAAATCTCGCAATGGTTGTATTCGAGGGCAATGTTCCCCCTAGCAGAGTTTTTGCAGAGTATTCATACAACGGACAATTCTACTGAAAATCTTCAACGCGCTAGACAGATTATTTTCAATGCCATTGTTGCCTATCGGAAAACTAAAAATAAGGGCGTGGTTGCTATTTTTCAGAAGGAGCGGTTTGATCAGTATTCCAACTTTGCGCGTATTGGTAATGGTTCAATGGGAGGCAAAGGACGTGGTTTGGCGTTTATAGATGCAATGATTAAGCGTAATTCGTCGCTTGATAATTTTGAAAATGTTCAGATCTCCATACCTAAAACATTGGTTTTATGTACCGATGTCTTTTCAGAGTTTATGGAATCAAATCAGCTTTATCCAATTGCTCTGTCAGATGCTTCTGACCAGGAGATTCTAGAAGCTTTTCTTTCTGCTCGTCTTCCACAGGCAGTGCGAGAGGATTTGAATGCTTTTCTTAATGTGATAAAAGCTCCTTTGGCAATTCGTTCGTCGAGTTTGTTAGAGGATTCTCATTATCAGCCATTTGCTGGTATATATTCGACCTATATGGTTCCTTATAATGCCGACAATTTTGAGGAAATGTTCCCTAATGTTTGTCAGGCAGTGAAGGCAGTTTATGCATCAGTATTTTACAAGGACAGCAAATCTTATATTACTGCTACTCACAACATTATCGACGAGGAAAAGATGGCTGTTGTGTTACAAGAGACTTGCGGAAGAGCCTATGGAGATAGATTCTATCCATCTTTTTCTGGAGTAGCTCGTTCGCTCAACTATTATCCAATAGGAGCAGAAAAACCAGAAGATGGAATTGCTAACATTGCAATGGGGCTTGGCAAGTACATTGTGGATGGAGGAGTGACGTTGCGTTTTTCGCCAAAGCATCCGCACCATGTTTTGCAGACAAGTACGCTTGATTTTGCATTGCGTGAGACGCAAACATATTTCAATGCGCTCGATTTGAATAAAAAAGATTTTGTCCCTCAAGTAGATGATGGTTTCAATTTGCTGAAGATAAATGTTCAGGAGGCCGAAAAAGATGGAACATTGAAGTTTGTAGCTTCAACTTTTAATCCTTACGATCAGGTTATTTATGACGGAATCTATGATGGGGGACGTAAGGTTATTACCTTTTCAAATATCTTGCAACATGGAGTTTTTCCTTTGGCTGAGATTTTACAAGTAATACTTAAAGTTTCTCAAAACGAGATGGGGCGGCCAGTAGAAATAGAGTTTGCAGTAAATCTAGATTATAAAGAGCAGAAGCATCACTCGTTTTATTTGTTGCAGATAAGACCTATTGTGGACACAAAAGAAAACATAGCAGAGGATATCGGCACTATTCCTGATGGTAATTTGATTATATCGTCGGAAAATGCTCTTGGTCATGGAGTGGAAAGCGATATTTACGACTTTGTTTATGTAAAACCAGAAGCATTTAATCCAAGTCATAATCAGTTGATTGCTTATGATATTGAAAAAATAAATGCTCAACTATGCCAAGAATCTCGTCCTTATGTTTTGGTTGGGCCTGGGCGTTGGGGATCGAGCGACACGTGGCTTGGCATTCCTGTCAAGTGGCCGCAGATTAGTAATGCACGGGTTATTGTGGAGTCAGGATTGTCAAATTATCGGATTGAGCCAAGCCAAGGAACGCATTTCTTTCAGAATCTAAC
>JAGCIZ010000007.1 GCA_017648235.1 Paludibacteraceae bacterium | reverse complement strand
GCTTTACGACTGCTGGAGCAGCTACCGTGCCGAAACCGATGGAGTATTCATTGCCTACGCCTCTATTCATGGTGGCACAGCCCAAGTAGCAAAAAAAATAGCAGAAATACTAGAGCAAAAAGGAGCAGGAAAAGTGTCGGTGGCCGACCTCAGCCGCTGCGATATGGCCGAAGCCATCGAAGATGCATTTCGCATGAGTAGGCTCATTGTAGCCGCTTCGTCGTACGACGCCGGCGTATTTCCACCGATGCACGACTTTTTGCACCATTTGCAGATAAAAAACTTTCAGAACCGAAAAGTAGGAATCATTGAGAATGGCTCGTGGGCTCCATGTGCCGCTCGAGTTATGAAGGAAATGCTCCAAACGATGAAGTCAATAGAAATAGCCGAACCAACGGTTACAATACGTAGCAGAATGAAAGAAGAGGATTTGCCCCGACTCGAGGAGTTGGCCAATGAGATGTTAAGGTGATTTTTTACAAATAAAATCCTGATTTTATAACGCCTAAACTAAATATAGTTTCTACCTTTGTAGAAAGAAAAACATTACACTAATTTTTAATACAAATGATTGATAATCTTCCATTTAAAGTATTTTCGGGCACAAAAAGCCGTTACTTGTCCGAAAAAATTTGCAAAAGTCTTAATTGTGAACTTGGGGATTTGAAAATTCAACATTTTGCCGATGGCGAATTTTCTGTTTCATACGAAGAAACTGTTAGAGGTCGCTACGTTTACCTTATTCAGTCAACTTTCCCAAATACAGACAATTTGATGGAACTTTTGCTTATGATTGATGCTGCAAAACGTGCTTCGGCATACAAAATCATTGCAGTAATTCCTTATTTTGGCTGGGCAAGACAAGACCGCAAAGACAAACCACGTGTTTCAATAAGCGCAAAACTTATTGCCGACTTACTAAGCACAGCTGGTGTAGACAGAGTAATCACAATGGATCTTCACGCAGATCAAATTCAAGGATTCTTTGATGTTCCTGTTGATCATTTGTTTGCATCTACTATTTTCATTCCATATATTAAAAGTTTGAATTTAGAAAATTTGGTTATTGCATCGCCTGACGTAGGTGGTTCGAAGCGTGCAAACTCTTACGCAAAACACTTGGGAGTACCACTCGTACTTTGCCACAAAACTCGCGAAAAAGCCAACGAAGTAAGCCAAATGCGAATCATTGGCGACGTAGAAGGCAAAAACGTAATCATAGTTGACGACATGGCCGACACAGCAAACACACTTTGCAAAGCAGCCGATTTGATGGTAGAAAATGGAGCAACAAGTGTTCGTGCTATTGTAACCCACCCAGTAATGTCGGGCAAAGCAACTGAAAATGTGATGAACTCCAAAATGGAAGAACTTATTTTCACAGATTCTATTCCTTTCGATACTGCTAAATGTCCAAAGGTACGCATCTTGAGCATTGCTGATATGTTTGCTGACACCATCAAACGTGTATACAACAACACATCTATCAGTTCGCAATATCTACTATAAAGAAAAAAAGTTTTTCATAGATAAAAGAAAGAGAGAACCGAATAGTTTCTCTCTTTTTTGTTTTAGGAATTGACTCCATAAAAAAGAAGAGATTCTTTTTCTGAACCTCTTCTCTTTTTTTCTTTGAGGGTGAAAGATGGGGCTCGAACCCACGACCCTCGGAACCACAATCCGATGCTCTAACCAACTGAGCTACATTCACCATTCAAAATTTCAAGTGCAAAGGTAGTAATTTTTTGTCTTTTAGCAAAAATATATAACACAATGTTTTATTATTTTTGCAGCCCAAGAAATGACAGGAAAAATGGCAGATAACTACTTAGAAAAACAATATGCTGACTACGAAACTCGCAAAGCAGAATGGTTAAGAGCAAAAAAA
The DNA here is from genome assembly GCA_017648235.1 of Paludibacteraceae bacterium. GTDB lineage: Bacteria > Bacteroidota > Bacteroidia > Bacteroidales > Paludibacteraceae > RGIG9608. Next base: position 138 of record JAGCIZ010000007.1, on the reverse strand, counting down.
TGCGGAAAACTCAAAAAGAAATTTTCCGCAAATAACAAGTTGAAATAACCTCAAAATTTATCAATTTGGAGAAAAAACACAAACCTTGAATTTTCTCTCGTTGGTTGGGATAGCAAACTCCATATCCGAATCTTCAAT
>JAGCIZ010000006.1 GCA_017648235.1 Paludibacteraceae bacterium | reverse complement strand
AGTTTTTACTATTTCTTCTTCTATTTCTGCATTTGTAATCGCTGCTGCTGAGGCTTCTTTGTAAGCATTTATCAACCCGCTTGTTCCTAGAAGAATTCCTCCAAAATAACGCACCACAATCACAAGAATGTTTGTCAACTGATGCGAATTGATTTGTCCTAAAATAGGCTTTCCTGCTGTAGAAGAGGGTTCTCCATCATCCACCGCACGAAAGTTTTTGCGTTCTGCACCCAGCATGTAGGCATAACAAACATGACGTGCATCGTAAAACTCTGCTCGCTTTTGCTGAACAATATCCTTTACCTCATCAACAGTTTTCACAGGATAAGCAAAAGCCAAAAACTTACTTCCTTTATCCTTGAAAAGGCCTTCGGCAGGTGATTTTATTGTCAGAAACGTATCGCTCATTATTCCAAAACAAACTCAAAACTTGTATTCTGCAACGGCACCAAATAGTGAGGCAAAACGCTAGGTCCGCAAGTAGCAGTTCCAACTCCCATTTGCACCGCATCAATATGGATTGTGATTTGACCTTCTTCTTTCAATTCATTCAAATGCATCGCCCGATCAATATTATCATCGCTATATGGCAACGCACTAAATTGAAATGGCTTTGCTGCACTTACCTTCAATAAATTCTTTTCATTTTCAAAAATTGCGAAACGAGTATCCATTCTATTTCCTGTCGATTGAGGAACTACGTAGCAATGGAACATCTCTTGTGGAGAAGTATGGCAAAGTTTTACAAATCCGCACTGATTACGATCCTTATAGGTTTCAAACTCTTTTCCTAGATAAGTAGTTTTATCAAACGAATTTGGCATCTGTAGCATCAGCCCCATACGAGCCACCACCTTCAATACTTCTTTGTTTGGAAAGAAAGAAGTCTTCACTCGAACTTTTCCATCACGCTCAAATGTATACACAAACTTCACTTCTCCAATTTTTCCCAAACTATCAGTTAAAAGTTCTGCCAAAGTTTCAACCTTGTTTTTAGAAGATTTATACGAAATAGTTTTTTGCATCAAATCCTTCAAACCGTTTTTTCTCGTTTGAGCAATTCCACTCCAGTCCTTGATGTCATTTTCAGTAAGAGGGCGGAAAAGAGAAAGCACAAGTGGTGATGAGAACAATTCCTCGCCATTTTTTTGAAATGAAACAATAGAACTCGTCTCTTTTGAAATGGCAACTTTTTTCCCATTGCAATAAAAAACATTATCTCTATTGTTCCACTCTACAGGTTGATCTACCGTTGGCGTTTTACACTTTTTATTTTCTAATATAAATTGGTCGTAGGCCACCACATCTTTTTTGCCAAAAATTTTTCCTGCATACTTATTTTTCCAATAGAAATTTATAAAAACCTCTTTTGTGGTTTTAGGATATTGCAATTTCTCCAACGAAAAATTTACTGTTTGCTGAGGAGCACAAGAAAAATTTTCTTGACCCTTTGCAAAGATTTCTCCATCATCAGTAGTCATTTCCCAAAATAGAATGAAGCGATTGAGATTTGTAAAGTCATGCCAATTTTTGATGCTAAAGCGAAGATTTTGCTCATCCACAAGTTTTGTCTTAATATACTGATAAACTTTCTTCACCTCGTGCAAATGCGGATGAGGTTCTCGAGCAGCATTAACTAATCCATTACAACAGAAACTTTTATCCGATGGCATATTTTCACCATAATCGCCACCATAAGCCCAAAACCATTTCCCGTTTTTATCCACCTCACGGAACGATTGATCGACCCAATCCCAAATACAACCACCTTGTGCCAATGGCGCACTTTCGAACAAATCCCAATAATCCTTCAATCCGCCAACGCTATTGCCCATTGCGTGAGCATATTCGCAAAGAATCATCGGACGATAAATTTCAGGTTTCTGTAAATAAGATTTTATCTCATCCACCGAACGATACATTCGGCAGTAGATATCAGTATTGAAGTTTTCCTCTGCTCTTTCGTACTGAATAGGGCGGGTTTTATCCTGAAGTTTCAACCAATTGTAAGTTGCTTCAAAGTTGACACCATTACCAGCTTCGTTGCCCAAAGACCACACCACAATGCTCGGATGATTTTTCGATCGATGATACATACGCTCAGTCCTGTCGAGGTGCATACTCATCCACGAAGAATCCTTGGCAAGCGACTCCTCGCCATAGAACATTCCGTGCGACTCTATATTTGCCTCATCAATTACATACAACCCATACTCGTTGCACAACTCGTAAAACACATACTGCTTTGGGTAATGAGCACAACGCACCGTATTGATATTGTTTCTCTTCATCAACAAAATATCTTGCAACATTTGCTCTCGGGTAGTTGTTCTTCCCATATCAGAATGGTCGTGAGCATTCACACCTTTCACCAAAATAGGTTTTCCGTTTATGCAAAACTGCTTATTTTTTATTTCCGAAGTTCTAAATCCCACTCGCATTCCAGTTCGCTGTATGAGCTTGTTGTTGTCATATAGTTCCAAAACGAGCGTATAAAGTACTGGATTTTCTGCACTCCATGCTTCAATGTTTTCCAGAATAGTTTCAGGAAAAATAGCTTCAAAATTTTCGAGTAATGATGGTACTATCTTGCTCCCTACCACAACATCATTTCCATTTTTATCAAGAAGCGCATAACGTAGAGACGTGTTTTTCTGCACCTTTCCT
>JAGCIZ010000072.1 GCA_017648235.1 Paludibacteraceae bacterium | reverse complement strand
GGAATCGTGATACTCGTCAAACCACTGCAACCATAGAACGCACAGTCACCGATACACGTCACGCCATCCGGAATCACATACTCCGTTTCCTGCTTTCCTGCTGGATAGCAAATGATGGTTGTGACTGCCTTGTCGAAAAGTACTCCGTCGATCGAACAGTAGTTTTCGTTGTTTTCATCCACTGTAATTGCCAACAAACTTCTACAACTTGAGAAGGTATACCAGCCGATATCCGTCACGCCGCTACCGATTGTCACACTCGTCAAGCCACAACTCTTGAACGAATGTTGTCCAATTCTTGTTACGCTGTCCGGGATCTCTATACTCGTCAAGTTAGAACAACCAATAAACGTGAAAGCCTCTATAGTCGTTACGCTATCCGGAATCGTCACACTCGTCAAACGGGTACAATACTCAAATGCATGCCCGCCGATACTCGTCACGCTTTCGGGAATCACATATTCCGTTTCCGTCTTTCCCGCGGGATACCAAATGACGGTTGTGACAGCCTTATCGAAAAGCACGCCGTCGATCGAACAGTAAGTTTCGTTGTTTTCATCCACAGTAATTGCCGTCAAACCATCGCAAGACCTGAACGCACCGCCACCGATACTCGTCACGCTTTCAGGAATCGTGATACTCGTCAAACCACTGCAACCATAGAACGCTTCGTTTCCAATACTCGTCACACTATTGGGAATAGTTATAGATGTAAGACCATTGCAACAAGAGAAAGCATAATTCCCGATGCTTGTTACCTCATACTCAATGCTGTTATGCTCTACGGTGCTTGGAACAACAACCGCCGTAAGACCAGAATAGTTCGAAGAAGAAGAATACTCCTGATAGGTCACCTCCACCGTATAAGGAGCCGAATGGCTAGTTATGTTGTAATAAAGATCTCCAGACTGAAAGTCGTACGCAAAAAGTGCGCTAGAAACCATAAAGGCCAACAAAGAGAGAATAATTTTTTTCATATTCTGCAACTATATTTATTTAATTATCAACCGACAACCATTTGTCCAATACAAACAATAATGACTTGCAAAGGTAAAAAGAAAATAATTATTAAAAACAGAAAAAGAACTTTTTCTTTTGATATTCAGACAAAAAGAAAAGTTGCTCAAGATTTATAAACCTTGAGCAACTGTTTTTTCTTTATTATTCTATTTATTTTATTCTTCTACAGCTTTCTTATGTTTTCTGTACAAAACTCCACCGTAGGCCAAAGCAAAAAACAAAAGCACAAAAGCACCATCGCCAATTGGCGGAAATGGCTCTTCAGGTGTTCCGCCCGGAAGTTTAGCCGGTCCATCCAAAGCATCAAGTGGCAAATCGGCAAAAGGAGCCGAAATCTTTGCAGGCATCGATACCACACTCACACCCTCGGTAGAAGCCCCACTTCTCGAAAAAGAGTAAGTAGAAGCCATAGCCATCATGCTCTCGCCCGAGGCAGACGAACTTGTAGGCACCGAAAGGAGCGACGATCCCGACGCTGACACTTGCTCCGACAACATCTCAGCATCAGCAACTGATGTGCGACCATTCACCTGCGACAAACCAAACGATGTAGCCGAACTTGATCCAGCATTGAAACTAAAGTCGAAGTCGGATGCCGACGAAGCGCTTTGAGAAACACTACCTGATTTTGAGAAATTATACTTAACCGTTTCTTGCTCCTCCTTGCCAAAAAAATCTTGCAAGAAAGACAAAGAAGATTTTTCACTTTCCTTTGCCGAAAAATCATAACTTACCTCACTCGAAACGGCATAACTCACTTCCGAGTCATCGTTTCCTATGCCCAACGAACTCAATACAACTGATTTTATAAGATCAAAACCGTTACGATCTCCCTGCACCTCAATATTTGGCGCAGAGTTCTGCCCTTCACTCACATCTGTACCCATAAAATCATAATCCACCGATTGGGCTTCAGCTCCAAAAAACAAGGAGAAAACCGCTACCACAAACATCGCCATTACTTTCTCTTTCTTCATACTCTATTCCTCCCTCTTTTTTACTATTTTGTTAGCTTAACAGATTGAATCGATGCGTTTTGCTCATCAAGAATATTCACTACATACACTCCTCTCATTACCGGAAGCGGTATGGTCATTTCAGAATCAGTAATAGGAGTTCTCAAGTATTCACGGCCAAGAACATCGCAAACCGAAACGCTGTAGTCGGTAGAAATATTACTCAAGCAAAGATTATCACCCCTCACGTACACTTGTGCATTTTGCTCTCCTTGGAGTGTTTCCACAAATTCCAAATCAGTCACCATCTTTGGTGCTTTAGAAATGATAAGATCAAAACGATTGGCATCGCCCTCATCGGCAAGGAACAAATAGGTGCTTGCCTGGCCATCACTCTGCAAATCTACCAAAGCTCCTGTTTCTTTATCACGCAGCTGCACGAGCGAGGTAGTATCGTTGGTATGAGTAAGACGAAGCGCATACTCACCTGCCTCTTTGATACGAATACCCATTGGCACTACTACTTCGTCTTTGCGCTGCACGTCGTTGAACATCATAGAGGTGCTGCCAGCTTTGGTCCAAATCTCTGGAATCGATGTTGAGGTTGTGCTCAACGAAACTGGCATATCGTAGCCCGCACGGAACTCATCTACAGAACCATCATCGGTAAGGGTTACCATGGTTGTGCTCACCGCTTTTGCATTGGAAGCATCTGCGGCGGCATCGATTCCTACGGTGTAAGCATCGGGCACGTCGAATGACGACGAAAGCGATGCACGAGGTGCCATTTTATGAACAAAATCCACAACTCTCTCATTAGCATAAGGATAATCTTGACGTGAAGCATCACCAAGCACAACACTTGCTGTAACACCAGTGGCTACATTTTCGGTTAGCTGAATCCAATAACCGAAGAATGGAGGCATATCACGTGTTTCTGCTGCACTCACTCCCTCGTATTTACCTTTAGCTGCATTCCACCAAGTAATGTTTTCCCATCCGAGCGAAGAGGTCACCTCTTTCACATTAATATTAGAAAGGAATGGGTTGTAAAGAGTAAATACGTTTTTATTCCAATATTCTGCCGCAGCGTCATTATCGCCAGTAAAAGTAATTGTTTCAGTTTTTGCTGCCGATGGTGTAATCACAAATCCCGTGTCTACCGAGTGGAACTGAATCCAATATGAAGGAACTCCATCAATACCATCTCCAGCATCGTTTGCAGTAAATCCATCAGGAACATCAGCCGCAAACTTGTAAAGTTTTGTCTTTTGGAATGTTGTTGTATCGCTCAACATTTTTTCAAATGCAGTGCCATAACCACCAGAACTACTAGGACTGTTTCGTTTTGCAGAATTGAATTCCCACAAAGCGACTTTGTCTGCTGGCAACTTGTCCAAAGCGCCGTTGGCTCCTACTGCACAGATACCATCTTTGCCACCTACGCCTTGCATTTTGATAGGGAACGAGAGGTCATGCCATTTATCAGGATAAATACGACGGCGGATAATGATGTTGCCTTCAATAATAAGCGATCCGTAAGGAGCATTTTTATCGAACACAATTCTACCAGATTGTAAACCACCAGCTTCGGATTCTTGTGCCTCGATGTAGAGGTTCTTCATACGAACCGATTCGCCATTTTTAATGGTATACGCGTCATTGTAACGAATGAACGCCACCACTTCGAATGTCACATCTGCTACGTTCACGTAGTTTTCGAGGCGACATTGATCGTTTGGAGTATAAAGTGAACCATTATTATCGTTGAGTGGCAAATTAGTATCGGCTATGCCATCGCCATCGGTGTCGAAGCGAGGTTGATAGTTGCCGTATTGGTTCACAGGACCAAGACCAAACATATCCACATAAGTTGCAACCATAAAGCGCATACGAGTTTTTCCGAATTGGTCAATGCCTGCATTCGATATTTTGAATGTAAACGTTTGCGTTGTGTCAGTGTCGTTCGGATCGGCCACGAATACCAACTCTCCATTTTCCGAAAGCGCCGATGCCAAACCATCAGGCGAAGAAGCAAAGTCGAAGTAGTTGTTCATGTTGTAGTCGATAAAGCACAACAAGCGTGCATCGGCTGGAATTTTATTTGCT